>JBAYTV010000060.1:0-7875 GCA_041675405.1 Sideroxydans sp.
CAAGGCTATTTGGAGGAATCATCGCAAGTTCGCGGGTCGCCACAGCAAACCGAATACCGCGATCACACAGAGCGCTGCCCCCGCATAGAAGGTGAACGCAGCACCGAGACTGTCCCACAGCAAACCTGCCAACACACTGGCGACCAGCATGGCGATGCCACTCATCAGATTGAAGAATCCGTAAGCCGTACCGCGCAGGTCGGCGGGTGTCACGTCGGCCACCATGCGTGCCAGCAAGCCTTGCGTGATGCCCAGATGTACACCCCACAATGCGACGCCGACGAGTACGGTCATCCAGTGGTCGTCGGTCGCCAGCACCAAGTCGGCAGCGATCAAGACTGCCAAGCCAATCGCCAATAGTTTTGTATGGCCCATGCTGTCGGAGAGTTTGCCGAACGGGTAGGCCGATGCCGCGTAGATCATATTCATCGCCACCATCACCAGCGGCACCAGTGCGATGGCGATGCCGCCCTGCGCGGCACGCAACACGAGGAACGCTTCGCTGAAGCGCGCCAGTGTGAACACCGCGCCGATACCGACCAGCCACCAATAGGCTGCACCGAGGCGCTTCAGATTCGCGCGACTGATGGGATTGGTCGGCTTGTGTACCTCCGTCCTTTCCGGTTCGCGTACGCCGAATACCAACAGTGCCACGGCCAGCACAGCGGGGATCACCGCCACCCCGAACACCGCACGGAAATCGTTTGCCCACAACAGCATCAGGCCGACGCCGATCAGCGGGCCGAGAAAGGCGCCCACCGTATCCAGCGATTGGCGCAGACCGAATGCCGCGCCGCGAATCCCAGCAGGGGCGATCTCGGACAGCAAGGCATCGCGCGGTGCACCGCGTATTCCCTTGCCGATGCGGTCGAGGAAGCGTGCCGTCAGCACCATGCCTATGCCGCCTGCCAAAGCGAACATCGGCTTGCTCAGCGCACCCAAGGCATAGCCGAACACCGCCAACCCTTTGCGCTTGCCAAGGTAATCACTCAACACACCGGAGAACACCTTCACCAGCAAGGCAGTCGATTCCGCGATGCCCTCGATCACGCCGATAGTCAGCGCACTCGCCCCCAACACCGTCACCATGAACAAGGGCAACAGGCTGTGGATCATCTCCGACGACACATCCATCAACAGACTGACGAAACCCAACACCCATACGCTGGTGGGCATCTTGGTCAAAGCGTCTTTGGCGATATTGGGCATCGTTCGGCTTTCAAATACATCCGTTCGTGGTGAGCTTTTCGAACCATGAATGGATGCGGATGTTCACCCTTCGACAAGCTCAGGGCGAACGGTTATTTATTGTTTCGCCAAAAACCTATCCAACTGATTCGCAAACGTCTGCTGGTCGCGCTGATTGAACACAGGCGGCCCGCCTGTCTCCACACCACTCCCGCGCAAGTTCTCCATGAAGTTGCGCATCGTCAGCCGCTCTTGGATGGTGTCCTTGGTATAGAACTCCCCGCGCGGATTCAGCACATGCCCGCCTTTGGCGATGACCTGTGCGGCGAGCGGGATGTCCGCCGTGATGACCAGATCACCCACCTGCGTCATCTCCACGATCTTGTTGTCCGCCACGTCGAAACCGGAAGGCACTTGCAGCGCGCGGATGAAAGGCGAGGGCGGGCAGTGCAACAACTTGTTCGCCACCAGCGTGGTGAGAATCTGCCGCCTGTCCGCCGCGCGGAACAGGATGTCTTTGATGACCTTGGGGCAGGCGTCGGCGTCGATGAGGATTTGCATCAGGTGTTATTGTCAGTTTTGTTGAGAAGACGGTGGAACACATAAGGGGCAATCGCCACCCATAGCAGGATCAGCGGCCACAACCGACCGGCAGACATATCGTAATTCGCAAGCAGCACCTGCCACGAATGCCCGCCGACGTAGTGGAAGAACAGGAACTCGAACGCCAGCGTGAGTGCCATCCAGAACAGCCCGACACGCCAAGCCTGCCGTACCGAAGCGAATGGCCAGCGCCGCACGTATTGATGGAAAACTGCGGCAAACAACAGGATTCCGGTGAGGCATGAGATTTGATGTGCCGACAACTCGGACACATATTTTCCATAGGTAAATTCACGCAGCACGCCGTTGAACATGGCGACTGCCAGCAACACGAACCATGCAACCATATATCGCAATTTCATCACGCCATGTTCGAAGCTAATTTGATCGTCTCACCCGCCATCATGAATACGCCTTTGCCCTGATGGTGCAACGTGCGCGGTTTTTTCTGCGCGGGATCGACCCATGCCTGCACCACCTCCAGCACGAAGAAGTTGTATTTGTTCACCATGCGCGTATCCACCACCCTGCATTCGAGATTGGCGAAACACTCAGCGATGAGTGGTGCTGCGACCTTTGAGGCAGGCAACGCTGTCAACTTGAACTTCTTGAATTTACCCACCTTGCTGCCCGAGCAGTTGCCGATGCCCACCACCTGCTTCGCCAGTTCCACCGAGGGGATGTTGAGCACGCACTCCTTGGTCTTCGTCAGCGCCTCGAAACTATGGTTGCGCCCGCTGATCACACAGCCCACCAGCGGCGGCTCGAACTCCATCATGGTGTGCCAGGACTGGGTCATGATGTTGGCCTTGCCCTTGTGCACTGTCGTCACCAGCATGACTGGACCGGGTTCGACGAGCCGATAGACATTGGACAGCGAATAAGTTTTTCTCATCATCGCAACATCTCCTCGCACCCAGCAGATCTGAGACATTCAATCCAGTCTTGAGCGGAATCACGGCACACATCGAACTCGGAGCATCTAGTGGCCGGCCTTATCCTGCCAGATGATCATTTGCGTGCGTGCGTCGTTGGCATCAGTGGCGTCGGGCGACAGCTCGAGATAATGCTTCATGCGATCAGTGGCATCAGCGTAGTTCTTCTGTTCGGCATAAATGAGCGCCAGATTGAACCAGCCCGCCGGCCACATCGGTTGAAGTTCCAGTGCACTCTCAAAGTGCGCGATCGCCGAAGCAATATCCTTCTCCTTGATCGCATTCTCGGCCAGGATCCTGTGCCGGTCGGCTTCCGGGCTCAGTGGCGGTTTGACTGGATTGCCGCGCCAGGACTGCGCGGCAGCGCGAAACGCCATGTACTCCTCGTCCCGGTAGGCTGCATACAAGAGCCGGTTGAACGCATCGGCGAATTTCTGCGCAGTGGCGATGTCTGGCCACTGGAGTTGCGGGTGATGCAAAGGCTTCTCTTCAGGATCAGGGAAGAAACCGACATCATAGAGCGGACTTGGCTCCAGAATGGCTTCCGGGTGATTAGCGCCAAGAAGATACGCCTGAACGTATTCGTCATGCTTCTTGAAATCTACGTACACCGTGCCAACGAAATGATTCCAGTCCATTGAGGTGAGCCTGGATGAATAGGGGGCGGCGAATTCAAAACCACCAGTGCTGATACGCATCTCCGACGCAGCGGAGAGCTGGAAGTAATAGCACCCCTTGATAACAAGCAGAACGCGCTGGCAGGATTCGAACGCGCCGACATATCTCTTATTGACAGCCTCACTCAACACGGTGCGCGCCTGAGGGATAGTTAGATTCTTCGCGTTGCCGGGTGGAGGATCACCCTTCTTGACTGAGGGCGCTGAAACAACTGATTTTTCCGCGATAGCCGGCTTGATATCGACCTTGGACGCGCACCCCGCGACCAACAGTCCGATCAACAATCCGCAAGTGTATTTAATGTTGTTCATGAATCCCCTCCATCAGTGTTGCAGTGCATCATCTTTCAGTATGCGGTCGAATGCAATCCGGTACTCCTTGTCGAGTTTGCCACCCGCATTTGCAAGAGCCTGCTCCAGTGCGGCTTGCTCCCTAGTCGCTATCCGACTCCAGACAGATTGTACGAGCTGACGTCTTGCGGGATGCAAGCGGTACTGATCTTCGAGTGCGATGCGCGCATCCAACTTACCGGCTGCAGCAAGCTTTCCCAGTTCCGCCTGATAATCCAGAAGGGCACCCTTGTGCGCATTCGCCAGTTCCTGATAGTAGTCGAACGCTACTTTTTCGTTGATCTGCTGCAGCCGTGAATCCACACGCTGCCGGAACACAATATCGCCGTTGTAATGATCGAGCAATTGGGGGGCGAACTGCTTGACGGTACTGGTGTTGAGTATCTTGTGTTCCGTGCCTGACGGATACAGCTCGTCTTCCGGCGGGGCGGAAGCAAGGACGGAGTGCTGAACGGCCCAGTCGTCCCACGCTTTGAGCTCGGCCTGCAATTTCTTTTCATCCCGCAAGGGATTGGTCAGCGGCGGGTTCGGATTGTTGGGAAACACGCGTGTCGCTGGCGACGGTTCGCCGGGGAATAGATACAGCTTTATCCAGTCTTCCGCCGGTGGTGCGTGAGTAGATTGCTCGGTTGCGGCAGGTGTTGCAAGCGGAGGGCGATTGACGCTGGTTGCTGTTCTGGGCGGGACAGGGATCGTTGGTGTCGTGCCAGTCTTTCCAAGTTGCACCGGCGCTGTACCGATGGGTTGGTCAAAACCAGCCCGTGCTTTTGCTGAAGCATCCTCCGGCACGACTGCGCCCGCAGCTACTCGCGAAGCATCAACCTGTTGCTGCAATGAGGACTGCCCTATGGCACCCTCAGTTGGCTGACCGAGCGCCAATATACGTTGCTGATCTTCCGGTGTAAGTCTGCTGACCTGCTCGGCCACATCCGCCAACTGTTGTGGAGTCATTTTGCTCGGATCAAATAGGGCTGGCTGTGCATTACTGTCGCCGGATTTCAATTGCAGTCCCGATTCGGTCGTCAGTACTTGAGCAGATCCGCCGGTTACAGATGGCGGTTGGCTTTCGTTCGGCCCGGCAGCGGCATCGCCGAGCTTCAGCTTTAGCTCAGAATTCTGTAGCCCTGATTCCTGCCCGGGCCCGCCAGTGTAGATTCCCGGCAATCCTTGAATCCCATAAGGCTTCTTGTCGTCATTGAGATACATTCCAGGCAAGCCCTTGATCCCTGCTTGGCCGTTGCCGCCATCACCGAGCTTCAACTTCAGGCCGGTGTTCTTGTTCGGGCCCTCCTTCAATTGCAGGTTAGGCAATCCGCTCAACTTCAGCGTTGCCGTGAGTCTGTTGTACATCGCGGCTAGGCGGCGGGCTTCCTCCTCTTGGTGCTGGCGCTCTGCTTCGGCCTGACGGCGCTGCAATTCCGCCATCATCTGTTGCTTCTGCAACTCCGCCTGCGGATTAGAGCCCGAACCCACCAGCCACTGACCAAACTGATAACCTAGCTGATAAAAGCCGTTGTACGTGCTTGAATCTAGGCTGGAGGAGCCACCTCCGCCACTGCGTCCTCCACCAGTCCCGGGGCAGGTATATCCTGCTGGGAAACCGCCGACCAATTTGCCATCTACCCAGCACTGCGTCCCAACGACACCGGCTAGTACCTGAGACGGGGTAGCGACCATCAGCAACAACACCAGCAGATACTTTCTCATTATTCTTCCTCCAACACTTTCCGAATTATGAGGACACTTGTCGCATTGGATAGTTTTGCGTGGTCCATGTCTTCCGGATGATAGTGTGGTCGATGGCTTGTGCGACGGGCTCATCAGAAACCTGTTCAAGACAAAGGACATATTCCGGTCACAATCCGGTTATTTCCGAAAACTCAAGAGTGCATATTTAACCTATCAACTCTTTGGCAGTTTGGATTGCCAGATGATCATCTGTTCGCGGGTGGATTGAGCATCGGGCGCATCCGGCTCAAGTTCCAGATATCGCTTCATATGCAGTACGGCCAAGCCATATGTCTCCATCTCTCCATATAGCAGCGCAAGGTTGAAGTGCGCCTGCGGCCACAGTGGCGCGATTGCCAAGCCCTGCTCATAGTAATCCGTAGTTTTATAGAGATCCTTGTTGCGTAGCGCATCCTCGGCTAACACCCTGTACTGTTGTGCCTGATCTGGCAGCAATGGTTTTGTGGGCAGGGCACGCCATGCACCCGCCATTTTCTGAAACTCCGCAAAGGAGGTTTTGTCGTCGGCCAGCGGGCGATCAGATGCGTAATATTTCATGGCCTGTACGGCATCCAGAAAATGCCGCACGTCCGCCTCGGATTTCCAATGGAGATACCAAGGAGGACCGATATCAATGGCAAAGGTATCACCCTCATGTATCACAGCGACGTGCTTGATCTTGTCGAACTGGAACGAATACCGTCCGGCAGGGATGAAGGCGACCGCCGCCGGACTGCTCACAGAAAACTCCTTGATCGTCACCTGCACACCCTCAAAATATCCGCCCCCGAAAGATGCTTTGCCAACCTCGCTACCGATGACCTGCCGGGCTTCCGCAAGGCTCATCAACGCCTGCATGCCAATATCCCCTTCGTAGACTATAGTCTGGCACCCTGCTGCCAGCATCAGGACGAAACAGCAGGTGGCAGCCTTCATGCCTCGCATGAGATTTGCCGATGCAAAAAATTTGCTTGGAAGTATGTTCATATGCAAAATCGCCTCTCGAACAGAGATGGATTGTTTCCCTATTGACCGTTAACCCAGAAGCATCATCTCAGAGCTGCATCACGGATGTCACTGGCCATTTTCCTTGGCAGCAAGGCCTTCCCATTCATATATCTTGTCCTGCGCAGCTTGTGCATCCGATGCTGCAGGAATGAGCCTCAGATATTTCTTCATATTGGCGATAGCCCCCTTGTAGCGGCCAGTCTCCCCGAGCAGGAGCGCTCGATTGAAGTAGCCCTCTGGCCACCAGGGGGCGATCTTCAATGCATCGCGGTAGCGGTCAGCGGCTTCGCTGAAACTCTGCCGCTTCACAGCGGCCTCTGCCTGAACCATATATTTCCTAGCCTCCTCTGGCAGAATCGGCTTGATGGAGAGACTGCGGTAGTGCGCAGCTACCGCCTCGAAATCTTTAGCCGCGCTTGCTTTCTGAGTGGCCACCTGGTTATAGAGTTGTGTATCTGGCGCGAAGGCGTTGTAGATGACACGTCCCAAACGCGCTGCAGCTGCTTCGACACTTGACTCACCTATCACGTATGCCGACATATTGACTCCTGCCACTTTGACGGCCGTTGCGGTCACGGTCATGTTTAAGTCAATGTTGGACAGGGGAGAGACGTATATGTACGTAAAGTGTGTGAGCAGGATGTCGCACTCGATATCTTCAGCATCTTTGCCGATCGTTTCGATGGATTCAAAAGGGGTGTCGCTCTTCAAATAATCAGAAAGGTGATTGCCGTAATAGTCGGGGGGCATTAGGCTGGTGTTTCTGCTTTGAAAGGGGCTATACACATCACCCCTGACTAGGCAAAACGACAACTGCTGACCTTTTTGCACTTGTTTAATCGGCTCCAATGGTTCCTTACTGACTGTTTCAACTCCATTGATTGTGATTTTCACCGCAGCACCCCCGCTGGCACAGCCTGCCACAGCAAGCACTGATGCCGCGAGAAGGAATTGGCGGAAAATTATGTTCATAACACCCCCGTCTTTCTTTGCTCACTACAATTGGTTCAGATCATGAGTCGTCCGCATCTCACTCCAAACAGAATTTACTGAGAAAATGCAGATACAAACTTCGATCAGCCTCCTCTCGCTCGCGTAAAATCTCAATTGCACTATAACGCTGTCCCCAGCCAATAACCATATCCCTGTGACCTCCGAAGTCGAACGTTTCTTTTCCGAGCAAAGCCCGCTTGCCACCGAGGTGGCGTCGTTCCGTCCGCGCGCGCAGCAGCGCGAGATGGCGCTGGCCGTGGCGGAGGCGATACGCGACAACGCCATCCTGGTAGCCGAGGCGGGCACGGGCACGGGTAAGACCTTTGCCTACCTCGTCCCCGCATTGCTGGCGGGCGGCAAGGTGGTGATCTCCACCGGCACCAAGAACCTGC
>JBAYTV010000061.1:0-7826 GCA_041675405.1 Sideroxydans sp.
ACGAATACAAGATGGACGGTGCGCGCATCTATATTCAACCGATCGGTTTGCAGACACGCATCTTCCAAGTGAACTATTTGACGGGGCAACGCGACGGCAAGTCGAATTTAAGAGTGGCATCGGGATCGGTTGCGGATTCGGCAGCGGGGAGTACAGGGACGACCGCTACAACTACAGGGGCTAACTCGGCCAATCGTGATAGCAGCAAAGTGACGATGACCTCCAAGTCTGACTTCTGGGAGGAGTTGAGTGCCGCGTTGGTCGCGATCGTTGGAAATGAAAAGGGCCGTAGCGTCGTTATCAGCCCGATGTCGGGTGTGATCGTCGTCCGAGCCATGCCGGAAGAGATGAAGAATATCGCCGCGTATTTGAAGGCCTCGCAGATATCCATCGAGCGTCAAGTCATCCTTGAAGCCAAGATCGTTGAAGTGCAGCTGAATGATTCATTCCAATCTGGCGTGAACTGGGCGGCATTTGCAAACAGTGCTGCCAAGCAAGTGAGTGGCGGAATAGCTAGCCCGGGAAGCTCGCTGACAAATGTTAGCGGGTCGACGCTGTCGAACTCGGTGCTGTCCTCGACACCGGGGGTGAATCTGCTAGGTACGGCAGCAACCTCGTTACCCACTGGTGCGGTTGCAGGATCCCTGTTTGGCTTGGCATTTCAAACCAGCAATTTTGCGGTGCTGTTGAATATGCTTGAGTCACAAGGTGATGTGCATGTGCTGTCTAGCCCGCGCATCGCTACTTTGAATAACCAGAAAGCCGTACTCAAAGTGGGCACCGATGAATTCTTTGTGACCGAGGTCAATGGCGGGACGCAATCAACTACAGGTGTGGCAGGCACTGCGCCAACAGTCAAGGTGCAACCTTTCTTCTCGGGCATCGCGCTGGATGTGACACCGCGCATAGATCAGAACGACGAGATCATTCTGCATGTGCACCCTTCCGTCAGTACGGTTACGACGGTGAACAAGACGGTGGATCTGGGCACTTCGGGCGGAACCGCAAATATCTATAATCTGCCATTGGCATCAAGCTCGGTCTCTGAAACCGACAGCATCGTGCGTGCAAGAGGCGGTCAGATCGTGGTGATAGGTGGATTGATGCGCCAAGCATCGTTTGACGATCAGTCGGGTATGCCAGGTTTGCCAAAATCCATATTTGGGCAAGTTAGCAAGCGTACCGAGAAGCGTGAGTTAGTGATCATGATCAAACCCACTGTAGTGAACAGTGACAGGGATTGGTCTGACGACATCACGCGCAGTCGCGATCGTATCAATAGTATGTCGCGTTAAGAATGTATCTGCGTCATTTTGGACTGCGTGAAGTTCCCTTCTCACTGACGCCGGATACAAGCTTCTTCTTCGCCTGTACGAACTACCAGGAAGGACTTAACACCCTGCTCGTTGCCGCACGCAACGGCGAGGGGTTCATCAAGATCACGGGTGAGGTGGGTAATGGCAAGACGCTGTTATGCCGCAAGTTCCTCGCCACGCTGAATCAGGGTCGACAAGCCACCAATCTGATCGGAACACAAGACGAAACGGCTGAAGCTAAAGCGGGCCAGCATTTCGTCACTGCCTATCTTCCCAATCCTTATCTTGAGCCGCGTAGCTTGTTGATGGCGCTGGCGGATGAGTTCCGCATCGACCTTGAAGGCAATGTTGACCAACATCAACTGTTGAAAGAGATCACCCGCGCTTTGCTCAACTTCGCTCGCGAAGGAAAGCGCGTCTTGGTCTGCCTTGATGAGGCGCAGGCGATGCCCTTGGAGAGTATGGAAGTATTAAGGCTTCTGACCAATCTGGAGACAGAGAAGCGCAAATTACTTCAGGTCGTGCTGTTCGGTCAGCCGGAATTGAACGAGCATCTGAGACATCACTCGGTGCGCCAATTGCGCCAGCGCATCAGTTTCCAATATGAGTTGAAAGGCTTGCGCGCGGATGAGCTGGAACGCTATTTGCGTCACCGATTGGCTGTCGCGGGTTACGCGGGTGACACGCTATTCAATAAATATGCCGTAGCCAAATTGCATCGGATCACCCGAGGGACGCCCCGGTTGATCAATATCGTGGCACATAAGGCATTGATGCTCGCCTTCGCTGAAGGTAGGCAACAAATCACCGGCAAACATATCTCCCTCGCGGCAACGGACACGCCAGAAGTGCGTCGAGACTGGCTGCCTTGGGCGCTGTTCGGAGGCGTAGTTGCTGTCGCCGCACTTGCCGTTGTCTGGTTAACATTACAATGAGTTTGATCAATCAAGTCTTGAACCAACTGGAGCAGCGCGGGGCACACACTTCGCCTAGCCAGACTCAGATACGCGCCGTTCCGCCATTGGCGGAAAGAAAATGGACCAAACCGATACTGTGGGCAATCGCAGGATCGCTTGTATTCATGGCTGCTTGGCTATGGCCTAGTTCGCAACGATCCGAATCGGAGTCGAACCTTGCAACAAGCCAAGTTGTTACGGCTGCAATTCTTGCAGTACCCGATGTGTCGCCGGAGGCATCTACCTCGCCGGCTTCTAAACTTAGCTACGAATTAAGCACGATCCCATCACCAGAAACGCCGCGCAAGCCAATAGCTAGCCAAGATCAATCCAAATCACAAAGTGCATCCGTGGGCGTTCCAGTGGCCAAGCCGGCTCCCAAACCAAGCAAGCCGTCAGTATCAATACCCGCTGTTGCAACTGCCCCAGCGGTCACGGAGATACCTCTCAAGCAAGTCAGTCGCACTCAACAAGCCGATGCGGAATTTCGCAAGGCCTTGGCATTGCAGCAACAGGGTCATGTGGCCGAGGCATTGGCAGGATATGAGGCGGCATTGAAATTAAATGCGCAGCAAGACAGCGCGCGCTTGGCTTTTGCAGCATTGTTGATGGAAAGTAAGCGCGCCGCCGATGCGGAAAGGGTATTGCAGGAAGGATTGAAGATCAGACCCACCCAACTAATTTTTAGCATGAGTCTGGCCCGAGTCCAAGTCGAGCGCAGTCAGACCGATCAAGCACTGAAAACGATGCAAGCTAATCTTCCGCAGGCGGAGGGAAGGGCTGATTATCAGGCCTTCTATGCAGCATTGCTGCAACGTCAAGGTCGTCATAAAGAGGCGGTCAATCATTATCAGATCGCCACTCAGTTGGCACCCAATAGCGGTGTGTGGCTAATGGGTTTGGCCATCTCATTGCAACAAGTGCAACGTAGCGAAGATGCAAAGGCTACCTACCAGAAGGCGTTGGCTACTCAAACATTGAGTCCGGAACTGACGGCCTTCGTCGAACAAAAATTAAAGGAATTCTAATTCCCCTCGTGGTGCGGTAGCGTCCGCGCCACCACCCAAGCACTCACCTCCCTTGCTCCGGCTTGCTTCAGCGTATTCGCCAGCTCTCCCAGTGAAGCACCCGTTGTCATCACATCATCAACGATCGCTACATGCTGTCCTTGAACATCCACATCGGCGCGCATGGAGAAGGCAGCGCGAATATTCTTGTCGCGCTCTTTCCAAGGCAAAGAAGATTGTGGTGGCGTGTCACGCACGCGCTGGCATGCATCGGTGAGGAATGGGAGGTCGAGCCGATTCGAGATTCGCACTGCCAAAAGTTGTGACTGATTGAAGCCGCGCTCGCGTAATCGCGCCGGGTGTAGTGGCACGGCAATGACGCAGTCAGGTTTGCTTGTGATGTGGGATGCCAACTCATCTGCAAGGAAATCGACCAAGATCAGTCGCTCGTGGAATTTCAGCGCCTTGATGAGTTGATCGATGGGGAAGCTGTAGCTGAATGCCGCAACGGCATGATCAAAAGCGGGAGGCTGTTGCAAGCATCTGCCGCAGACTGCGCCGGTCGCTGTGGGTAATGCGCAAGTCGGGCAGTGTGCGACCGACAAACGCGGCAGTTCAGCGTTGCAAGCGGTACAACATAAGCCGTCAGGACTTAAGTCGCCGCACAGCAGACAGGGCTGCGCGGGTAGCAGGCGTCCAAATTTGAGGCCGATGTTAAGTAGATGCTGCGATAAAATAGACAAGTCGTTCCAGTCCTGAATCAAGGGGCGGGGTTCGTTCCATCATTCTAATGGCAGGTCATTCATCTTATGCAAACTCAAACCGTCGAATTCGTCCGTCCCGTTAAGCCCAAGACTACACCGCAACGCTGGAGCGTGGAGGCTGTGGAAGAATTGTTCAAGTTGCCGTTCTCGGACTTGATGTTCCGGGCGCAACAGATCCATCGTGAGCATTTCGATCCCAACGCGGTGCAGCTATCGACATTGCTGTCCATCAAGACGGGAGGTTGTTCTGAAGACTGCGGTTATTGCCCGCAGTCCGCCTTCCATGATGCGGGCGTCGAGGATCGCAAGATGTTGGAAGTGAGTGAAGTGGTGAGGGCTGCCAAGGTGGCGCAAGAGGCCGGTGCGGATCGCTTCTGCATGGGTGCCGCATGGCGCGAACCTTCCAAAGAGGATATGGAGGCCGTCGTTGAGATGGTGAAGGCGGTACGCGGCCTGGGTATGGAGACCTGTGCCACCTTGGGCATGCTGAACGACGAGCAGACCGAGCAGCTGCGCGTCGCGGGTCTCGACTATTACAACCACAACCTCGATACCTCGCCCGAGTTCTATGGTGACATCATCAGTACCCGTGATTACCAGGATCGTCTCGACACGCTGGATCGTGTACGCAATGCCGGCATGCATGTGTGCAGCGGCGGCATCGTCGGCATGGGCGAGAACTTGACGCAACGTGCAGGGCTCGTTGCGCAACTCGCCAATATGGAGCCCTATCCTGAAAGTGTACCCATCAACAATCTGGTTAAAGTCGAAGGCACGCCCTTGGCCGACACAGCAGACCTCGACCCGCTCGATTTTGTGCGCACCATCGCTGTCGCGCGCATCACCATGCCAACCTCACGTGTGCGCCTGTCCGCAGGCCGCCAACAAATGAGTGATTCCATCCAGGCGCTGTGTTTCTTGGCGGGCGCGAACTCCATCTTCTATGGCGACCAACTGCTGACTACGGGCAACCCCGATGTGGAACACGACCGTGCGCTGATGGATAAGCTGGGTATGTATCCATTTGCGGAAAAGAACCACTAGCCACAGAGCACACAGTGGCCACGTAGAAGATTGGCGCTCTGTTTTGGAAGTTCTCTGTGTACTCCGTGTGCCCTGTGGCAAAAAATGATTTTCACTCAACTTCAACAATCACTCGATGAACGTGTGGCGCAAGGCTTGTTGCGCTCACGCCGCACGCTGACCACGCCGCAATCTCCCCATATTGTGGTGGATGGCAAGCCTTACCTCGCTTTTTGCAGCAACGATTACCTCGGCCTCGCCAATCATACGCAACTCGTCTCTGCATTGCAGCAAGGCGCGCAGCAATGGGGTGTGGGTGCAGGCGCCGCGCATCTGGTGAGTGGACATTTCGAACCGCATCATCGCCTCGAACAGCAGCTTGCCGCCTTTGTCGGCAAACCAGCCGCGCTGCTCTTTTCGACGGGCTACATGGCGAACCTTGGGGTGGTGCAGGCCTTGGTGGGCAGGGGCGATACGGTCTTTGCGGACAAACTCAATCACGCCTCGCTCAATGATGCGATGACGCTGTCACGTGCCGAGGTGAAACGCTATCGGCATGGCGACATGGAACAACTGGCGATGTTGCTTGAACAGTCCACGAGCGGGCGCAAACTTATCATCACCGATGCCGTGTTCAGTATGGATGGCGACATCGCACCGTTGCGCGAGATGTTGGCACTGTGCGAACGATACGATGCTTGGTTGTATGTGGATGATGCGCATGGGTTCGGTGTGTTGGGTGAGCAGGGGCGCGGTTCGCTGTTTCAAGCCCCACTCCCCCCGGGGGAGGGAGTGGGGTGGGGGAATTCTCCCCGCATCATCTACATGGCGACGTTGGGTAAGGCTGCTGGCGTGTCGGGTGCATTCGTCGCGGCAGAGCAAGTGGTCATCGATACGCTCGTCAATCACGCCAACAGCTACGTCTACACCACGGCGACGCCACCTGCTTTGTCGAGTGCTTTGCTGCAAAGTTTGCAGTTGATCGAGCGGGGCGATGAACGACGCGCGCATCTCCGTCATCTGGTCGCAAGATTGCGTAGCGGTTTGGCAGAGTTGCCTTGGACGTTGATGGAATCGGATACGGCTATTCAACCACTACTCATCGGCGACAATCAGCGCGCATTGGAGTTGAGCGCAGCCTTGCGCGAGCGCGGCATCTGGGTCGCCGCCATCCGCCCTCCGACCGTACCTCAAGGCACAGCGCGTCTGCGCATCACCTTGTCTGCCACTCATGCCGAAGCCGATGTGGATAGACTCATAGGAGCATTGCATGAGCTTGCACAGGAATCATAAATTCGCGCAGCGAGGCGGTTGCCTCCTCTCCCTCTGGGAGATAACCAGCGACTTGCACGGTTCTATCGTGCTTAGTCGAATGGCTAGTAGTTCCATCAGGATTGAGGTGAGGGAAATGTGCTATGCACATTGAGGCGATAGGGAGTGGGCCGCCTCTCGTACTCATCCACGGTTGGGGCATGCATGGCGGTGTGTGGAGCGATGTCGCCCAGCGTTTGTCCGCCGATTTCAGTGTGCACAGTGTCGACCTCCCCGGATTCGGCGCCAGTGCTCCATTAGCCAAGACCGATCTGGACTCGCTGATGCAATCTCTGTCGGAGCATTTTCACGACCCTGTGAACGTATGTGGTTGGTCATTGGGTGGGCAGGTGGCGATGCATTGGGCAGTACGCGAACCGACCAATGTGAACAAACTCGTCGTGGTGGCGTGCACGCCGTGTTTCACCGAGCGAACTAATTGGCTATTCGGGTTGCCCGGCGAGGTATTGCAGAAATTTGCTGCCGAGTTGGAACAGAATCATGCGGCTACCTTGCGTCGTTTCATCTCTCTACAATTGCGTGGCAGCGAGAACGAGCGCGAATTGTTGAGCAAGTTGCGCGAGCAACTATTCAGTCGCGGCGAGCCAGATATGAGCGCATTGCGTGGCGGTTTGGAGATATTGCGTGATGCGGATCAGCGCCCCGAAGTGGCGAGCATCGAACAGCAGACGCTGGTGATCGCAGGGCAACGCGATAAGCTGACACCGCCTGAAGCATCACACTATCTGGCGCAGGCCATCCCGAATGCAAGACTGGTCGAGATCGAAGGTGCAGCCCATACGCCTTTCTTATCCCACCCAGACATTTTCATCGAACATGTGAAGAGTTTCCTCAATGAATGAATTCGAGATAGACAAGAAACAAGTGCGCCGTGCGTTCTCACGTGCGGCGACCCAATACGATGCTTCCGCCGTGTTGCAACGCGAGGTGTGCATCCGCATGTTGGAGAAGCTCGATTACATCTTGCTTAAGCCGGCACGTTTGCTAGATGTGGGGAGCGGCACGGGATGGAGCACACGCCAACTCGGTGAGCGTTATCCCAAGGCGGACATCACCTCACTCGATATCGCTATCGGCATGTTGCAAGTGTCGCGCGGTACATCGAGCTGGTGGAGGAAGCTGTTCACCACGTCGCGCGAGAACTATCTCTGTGCCGATGTCGAGACACTGCCTATCGCAAGCAACAGCGTGGAGATGGTGTGGTCTAACCTCGCCTTGCAATGGTGCAACGATCTGCCCGCGACTTTTGTCGAACTGAATCGCATCCTCAAGACCGAGGGCTTGCTGATGTTCTCGACCTTTGGGGTGGATACCTTGCACGAATTGCGTGTCGCCTTTGACGGGGTGGATGGTTACAACCACGTGAACCGTTTCGCCGACATGCACGACATCGGCGACATGCTGGTGGCGGCCGGATTTGTCGACCCG
>JBAYTV010000062.1:0-7822 GCA_041675405.1 Sideroxydans sp.
GCCAGTAAAGGACGCACTCGCTTGCCACCGTCCAATACGCTATAGCGCATGGCAGCGTGCAAGCGCTGTGGCGCGACCTCTGCTGAGGGCAGCAGGTTGCGCAACACGTCTTCGAATCGGGATTGCTGGTGAGCGACCCAGCTGGAGAATTCCTTAGCTATCACGCTTCGTTACCCGCGGAGAAATCTTTCAGCACACCGTCCTCCAACACACGTACTTGTTGTTGGGCATCATCCAGCTTGCCACGGCAGAAGGACAACAATTCTGCGCCGCGTTTATAGGCCGCCAATGAGTCTTCCAAAGATAACTTCCCGCCTTCCATGTCTGCGACGAGTTGATCCAACTCGGTCATCGCCGCTTCGAAACTGACTGTTTTTTGTGCTTTACCGGCCATGAAAAATGCCCTGCTTGCGAAAGGTCGCCATTTTACCCAACCCCCATTGCTTGAGCCAATTATTGTTGCCCCACCCTCTGAATTCGGGGACAATCGCCGCCCCGTTTAACCGTAGGGGGCTTCATATAATTTCAAAGTTCTAAGCAAGACAAGGCGCGAACGAAAAATTGCGACGCGGCATATATTGAAATATGTAAGGAGCAATTTTTTGTGAGCAACGCAGTATTGCGACGAAAACTATAGTTTCAGTGAAGACTAACCTTTAGGTTATGTCGAAACTAAATTTGAAATTAGATGAATCCCCTCGTATTCACAGAGGTACCGTGGGTATGTCCGAAATAGCCTTATCTCAGCAGTTCAACCCCGTCATCGCGCAACCACCGATGAGCTGGTACTTCGATCCAAAAGTATTGGAGACAGAGCGCCGCGTACTTTTCGAGAATGGGCCGAACTACGTCGGACATGAGCTGATGGTTCCCAATCTTGGCGACTATCACGTGCTGGACGGCAATGCGCAGATGTTGGTGCGCAACCCGAATGGGGTGGAACTGCTTTCCAATATCTGCCGTCACCGCCAAGCCACGATGCTGGAGGGTCGCGGCAACGCGAAGACCATCGTGTGTCCGCTCCATCGCTGGACTTACAAGAACGATGGCGAGTTGATGGGGGCACCGCACTTCCCGCAGAACCCCTGCCTGCATCTGAACAAGTCACCGCTACAGAACTGGAACGGCCTGCTGTTCTCCGGCAAGCGCGACATCGCGAAAGACCTCGCCAATATGGGCGTGATGAAAGATTTGGATTTTTCCGGTTACATGCTGGATCGCATCCAAGTGGATGAATATACCTTCAACTGGAAGACCTTCATCGAGGTGTATCTGGAGGATTACCACGTCGTACCGTTCCACCCCGGACTAGGCAACTTCGTGGATTGCGACGACCTCAAGTGGCAGTTCGGCGAACAGTACAGCGTGCAGACCGTGGGCATCAGCAATGCGCTGCGCAAGGTCGGCAGCCCGGTCTACGGAAAATGGCAGGAACAGGTGCTGCGCTACTACGGCGACAAGCTACCCAAGTACGGCGCGATCTGGCTCACCTACTATCCCAACATCACCGTCGAGTGGTATCCCGGCACACTAGTCATCAGCACTCTCATCCCGCGCGGCGCGGAGGCGTGCACCAATGTGGTCGAGTTCTACTACTTGGAAGAGATCGCGATGTTCGAACGTGATTTTGTTGAAGCCGAGCAGAAGGCTTATAACGAGACGGCTGTGGAAGACGACATCATCTGTCACCGCATGCACCAAGGTCGCAAGTCGCTCTACCAACGTGGCATCGAAGAAGCTGGCCCTTACCAGTCACCCACCGAAGACGGCATGCTGCACTTCCATGAATATTTGAAGCGCAACCTCGCGCCGCATCTCTAACCGTCATTCCCGCTTAACAATGGGTTCGTTATGGATGCTCGTCGCAGGACTGCTCTTCGCCTGCATGGGCTCGCTGGTCAAACTCGGCGGTGCCGATTTCACCAGTAGTGAGCTTGTCTTCTACCGCTCCTTCTTCGGGCTCATCATCGTGTACGCGATGTTGCATCGCTCTAAACTCTCGTTCGCTACCCCGCATTGGCGCGGCCATATCTGGCGCGGCTTGTCCGGCACCATCGCCATGTTGCTGTTCTTCTACTGCATCAGCGTGTTGCCGCTGGCGACCGCCATCACACTCAACTACACCTCGTCCTTGTTCCTATCCGTCTTCACGGTACTGGTGTTGAAAGACAAGTTCCATGCGCCCTTGACGACCGCTTTGGTGGTGGGTTTCGCAGGCATCATCCTGCTACTACATCCCACACTGGAACAAGACCAACTCTTCCCCGGCTTGCTCGGACTCGTCTCTGGCGTGCTAGCGGGTGTGGCCCTGCTCAACGTACGACAACTGGGTATGGCGGGAGAATCGGGCATACGCGTGGTGTTCTATTTCAACCTCATCGCCACCCTCATCAGCGGCGCATGGATATTCACCGACACCATCCATTCACTCACTTTCAACGACCTGCCCTTACTCATCGCCATCGGTGCATCCGCCACCTTTGCCCAGCTCTTTATGACACGCGCCTACCGCACTGGACAGACCTTGGTCGTCGGCAGTCTGGCATACAGCACGGTGGTGTTTTCCGCATTGTTCGGATTGATTTTCTGGAACGAGTCGTTGAGCATCAGCGCGTGGCTGGGTATCGCACTCGTCATCGCCAGCGGCATGTTAAGCTTGCGCCTAGCCCCAACCAACACAGAGGTAAGCAAATGATCACCATCGAAGACAAACCCAACCTCGTCAACATCGCCGTCATGGGTGACTTCACCCTCGCCGATTTCAAACAGTTCGAAGAACATGCACTGTACAAACTCAAGAGCGGCGAACAGACCAATCTGATATTCGACCTGCGCGGCATGATCGACTACACGACGGATGTCGCGTGGGAAGAGATCAAATTCTTCAGCCGCACACACAATCACGATTTCAATAAGATCGCTGTCGTCACCGACGACCAATGGCTCACTTGGCAGGCGTGGCTGTCACGATTGTTCGTGGATGCGGATATTCGGGTGTTCAACGAATACTCTGAAGCGCAAGACTGGGCAAAAGCCTAAACGCGTTTCGTCATAAAACAAAAAACCCGCATCACTGCGGGTTTTCTTTTGCCTACCGGAACGTCACTGAATCACTTCAGCTTGGTTTCCTTGTATGCGACGTGCTTGCGAACCACTGGATCGAATTTCATGAATTCGAGCTTTTCTGGTGTGGTGCGTTTGTTCTTGTTGGTTGTGTAGAAATGCCCCGTACCAGCAGAGGATTCCAACTTGATCTTTTCGCGAGCGCCTTTTGCCATGACTGTTCCCCTTAAATCTTCTCGCCGCGAGCACGCATCTCGAACAGGACAGCATCAATGCCGTTCTTGTCGATGGTGCGCAGAGCAGCATTCGTTATACGCATAGAAACCCAACGATTTTCAGATTCCACCCACAAACGGCGTTGTTGCAGATTCGGCAAAAAACGACGCTTGGTTTTGTTATTCGCGTGGGAGATATTGTTCCCAACCATCGGGGCTTTCCCCGTTACTTGACAGACGCGTGCCATGACTAACTCCAGACCAGTTGCAAAAATGAGGCGCGGATTCTACCCCAAACCCTGAAAAATACACAACTTAAAGTTTCCACTAGATGCTACCAAGCCTTCCGGCCTTACTCCCTCGCCCTCTGGGAGAGGGCTGGGGTGAGGGTGCAATTTCAAAAAGTGCTCCCTCACCCTAACCCTCTCCCACGGGGAGAGGGGATTGAATCAACACCTTACCTAGCTGTTCTTTCTGTACAAAGCCGATTGCGCGTGGGCCTGCAATCCCTCGCCAAAAGCCAGTGTGGATGCGATAGCACCGAGGGTTTGCGCGCCTTTGGCCGACACTTGGATGAGGCTGCTACGCTTTTGGAAGTCATACACCCCCAACGGCGAGGAGAAACGCGCCGTGCCCGAGGTGGGTAGGACGTGGTTAGGACCCGCACAATAGTCCCCCAGCGACTCGGAGGTGTAGCGCCCCATGAAGATGGCGCCAGCGTGCTTGAGCTTGGGCAGCCAGGCTTGTGGGTCAGCCACGGACAGTTCCAAATGTTCTGGCGCGATACGGTTGCTGATGCGGCAGGCTTCGTCCATGTCTTTCACATGGATCAGGGCGCCACGATTCTCCAAGGCGGTCTTGATGATGTCCTTGCGTGGCATCTGCTCCAACAACTTGTTGGCACTCGCCGCCACCGCCTCAATGAACTTGGCATCGGGCGACAACAGGATGGCTTGCGCCAGTTCGTCGTGCTCGGCTTGCGAGAACAGGTCCATGGCCACCCAGTCCGGATCGGTACCGCCATCACAGATGACTAAAATCTCGGAAGGGCCGGCGATCATATCGATACCGCACACGCCAAACACACGACGCTTGGCGGAGGCGACATAGGCATTGCCGGGGCCGACGATCTTGTCCACCTTGGGGATGGTCGCTGTGCCATAGGCCAATGCGCCCACCGCCTGTGCGCCACCGATGGTGAACACGCGATCCACGCCTGACAGATGCGCCGCAGCTAGCACCAATTGGTTCTTCACACCATCGGGTGTGGGTACGACCATGATGAGTTCATCCACGCCTGCCACTTTGGCTGGCAAGGCGTTCATCAACACGGAAGACGGGTAGGCCGCTTTGCCACCGGGAACGTAGAGGCCGACGCGATCCAATGGTGTGACTTGCTGACCTAGCATGGTGCCGTCTTCGTCCAGGTAGCTCCACGAAGCTTGTACTTGCTTCTTGTGGTAGGAAGTGACGCGCTGAGCGGCTTGCTCCAAAGCGAGCTTCTGCTCGGCAGGCAAACCCTCGAAGGCCGCCTTCAACTCGGATTGCGGCAATTCCATCGAAGCCTCAGTGATGGATGGCAAACGATCGAACTTGCGGGTGTATTCCAGCACGGCAGCGTTGCCACGCTTCTTCACATCGGCAAGGATGGTCGCAACCGTCGCTTCGAGTTTGTCATCTGCCGTTTCTTCAAATGCCAACAGCTTGGTCAGCGTTGCATCAAAATCGGCTTGTTGGGTAGAGAGTCGGGTGATGTTCATTTTCTATACATCCTGTTCGTCATTCCCGTGAAAACGGGAATCCAGTTCATCAAAAAATCTCCTTGCACCGCAAGGACGAAACCAAATGCCTATTGAATAAAATCGCTGGATTCCCGTTTTCACGGGAATGACGATTTAGTTATTTACCGCCCCTGCAAAAGCATCCAGCATCGGCTGAATCGTTGTGCGTTTAAGTTTGAGTGAGGCCTGGTTCACTACCAAGCGCGAAGATATCTGCGCGATCTCTTCCACTGCGACTAGGTTGTTCGCCTTCAAGGTCGCACCACTGCTCACCAAGTCGACGATGGCATCGGACAGTCCAACCAGCGGTGCCAGCTCCATGGAACCGTACAGTTTGATGAGGTCGATGTGCACCCCTTTGGAGGCAAAGTGTTCGCGTGCCGTCTTCACATATTTGGTCGCCACGCGCAGACGTGCGCCCTGCTTCACGGCGGATTCGTAATCAAAGTCGCTACGCACCGCGACCATCATGCGGCACTTGGCGATATTCAGATCAAGCGGTTGATACAAGCCATCACCACCATGTTCGTTCAGCACATCTTTACCCGCCACACCGATGTCTGCCGCACCGTATTGCACGTAGGTGGGCACATCGGAAGCGCGCACGATGATGAGTCGCACATCGTCACGATTGGTTGGCAAAATGAGTTTGCGCGAAGACTCGGGATCTTCCAGCGGCGTGATGCCTGCCGCCTTGAGTAGCGGCAAAGTCTCTTCAAAGATGCGACCTTTTGAAAGGGCGATGGTGATCATGTTTGATTCCTAAATGGGGTGCGGCGCTTGTGCCGGTTTATTTGTGATTACTTCACTCGGCGAATGTTAGCACCGAGCTTGCCGAGCTTGCTTTCGATGTGTTCGTAGCCGCGATCAAGATGATAGATACGGTCGATGATCGTCTCGCCCTGCGCAACCAGCCCCGCGATGACCAAACATGCCGAGGCACGCAGATCGGTCGCCATCACAGTCGCGCCTTCCAAATGATCCACGCCGCGCACGACGGAAGTGTTGCCTTCCACGTCGATCTGCGCACCTAGGCGACGCAACTCTTGCACATGCATGAAGCGGTTCTCGAAGATGGTCTCGATGACCATGGCACTGCCTTCAGCGATGCAGTTGAGCGCCATGAACTGCGCTTGCATGTCGGTAGGGAAAGCGGGGTGCGGGGCGGTACGCACGCTCACCGCTTTCGGACGACCGCTCATCTCCAGATGGATGCTGTCGCCATCGACCGTGATCTTCGCACCCGCCTCGGTGAGTTTCTCCAGCACGGTCTCAAGGATGTCGGCACGTGTCTCGCGCAGCGTGATACTGCCGCCCGTCGCGGCCGCTGCCACCAAGAACGTTCCGCTCTCGATACGGTCAGGCATGATGTGGTGAGTTGCGCCGTGCAATTTTTCAACGCCCGTGATGGTGATGTTGTCTGTGCCATCGCCTGTGATCTTCGCGCCCATTGCGCGCAGGCAATTCGCTAGGTCGATGACTTCTGGCTCACGCGCCGCGTTCTCCAAAACGGTCACACCGTCCGCCAACACAGCCGCCATCATCAAGTTCTCGGTTCCCGTCACACTGACGATGTCGAAGAAGATGCGTGCGCCTTTGAGCTTCTTGGCTTTGGCATGGATGTAGCCATGTTCGATGGTGATCTCCGCGCCCATCGCTTGCAGGCCTTTGATGTGCAGATCGACCGGACGTGAGCCGATGGCACAACCGCCGGGCAACGAGACCTTGGCATCACCGAAACGCGCCACCAATGGGCCAAGCACCAGAATGGCCGCACGCATGGTCTTCACCATGTCATACGGCGCTTCCCACTTGTCGATCTTGTCGCCCTTGAAGGTGATCTCGCTCGTTGCAGTCTCTGCCGCCACACCCATCTGTTGCAACAACTTGCGCATGGTACCCACGTCGTGCAGGTCGGGCAGATTGGTCAAACGCAAAGTGTCTGCGGTCAGCAGGCTGGCACACATGATGGGCAGCGCCGCATTCTTTGCACCTGAGATTCGCACTTCACCGCGTAACGGATTGCCGCCCTGGATGGCTAGTTTTTGCATTGATAGTTACTCGTGACTGATTAGGAATAATTCAAGGGCAACACTTCGGACAGACCATAAAGATCGACCAAGCTATGCAGGTTCGTCGGAACGTGGATGAACGCAATATCCACATTCTGGATCTGCGCTTGGCGCAACCAAGACAACATCAAACTGACGGCAGCAGAATCGACGACATCGACTTGTGCCATATCCACGACCAAGGGTTCGTTTTTAGGTTTTTGATCGAATGGGAAAAGCCGATGGCCTCTGACCGTATCGATGGTCAAAGGCCCAGAAACGGCGAATTTGTTGTCAGCCCACGAGATCACTTCGCTTGCGCCCTTTTTGCACTTGCAGTTGTTGCATTACGGTTGGTCTCTGCCAATTTCTGTATCAGACCATCGATGCCCGTCTGCTGTATCTGATCGCCGAAGGAACCGCGATAACTGGTGACCAAGCTCACCCCTTCCAAGGTGACATCGAATGCCTTCCAGCCCGTCGGCGTCTTTTCCATCTCGTACTCGACTTTAGCGGAGCGGCCATCGCTGAAACTGATGATAGTTTTGACTGGGATCTCTTCCACCCCCGCTGCGATCTGAACATGCTTGGTCTCCACCTTGGGGTTCTTATAGGTGGTGAACACCTTGGTGTAGGTGCGCACCAACATGGTACGAAACTCGGTGGTCAGGGATTGTTTCTGCTCTGGCGTCGCAGTACGCCAAGCTTTGCC
>JBAYTV010000063.1:0-7776 GCA_041675405.1 Sideroxydans sp.
ATAGCGGCGGTTGTAGATGCCCGTTAGCGGATCCGTCAATCCGACTTGCTTCCGCCTTTCGTGATTGAGAGAATTTTCTAGGCAGATCGAAAAGATGTTCGCCAGGCGCTCTAGAAAATCCGTACTGCTGTCAGAGGTGAAACGCTCGGAATGGCGGCTCGCCAGATTCAGGCTGCCGACCAACTGACCTTGTCGCATCAGCGGTAGCAGAAGCATCGACAGGCACTCGACAGGCCAAGGGTCGAAGATGGCGTGACGGTGTTCGGTATCGAATGTCCCGAGGTGGGGCGATGGGCCCATGTCGGGTAGGCGTTCTAGCAGAACCAATCCCTGTATCTGTTCATCTCCGCGCATCTCCCTTTCCAAGATATGTCTGACCTCATGATCGGGGTCGGAAAGCACGAGTGTGACCGCGTCCGTTTCGCTTTCGGAGCGGTAGTCTTCGAGGATGGTCTGGATCAGTTCGGGCAGGCCACGGGTGGCGATCAGCTTCTTTTCAAGCAGATCGAGTCGACGCCATTTTTTCTCATTCAGCCGCGCCTCATCAACCAAGGATTGGAGCTGCCTGCGTAGAAGCTGATTTTCGATCTCAAGGTTGTTCATCGACATGCCACAAGAATGGTTGCATCGATTATATCGGGAGGAATGTGCCGATTTGATGACAACCTGAACCTGAGAGAGCAGCACCCTGTGGCGGGGTGCTGCGGCTTAGGAAGCGATTCAGTAGTCGGTGTACCCCTTTTCCCCCGGTGTATAGAAGGTGCTGAAATCGGGCGCAGTGAGTGCCGCGCCACTTTGCAACTTCGCGACCAAGTCAGGGTTGGAGATGAACGGACGACCGAAGGCTACGAGGTCGCCTTTTTGTGAATCCAGATCGGCATTCGCACGTGCGGTATCGTAACCGCCGGACAAGATGTACTTGCCTTTGAAGTTGGCGCGAATCTTGGCTTTCAATTCCGCGCTGACCTCGGGTGCGCCCATCGAGCTGTGGTCCACCACGTGGATGTACACCAGACCGATGGCGTTCAACTCTTCCACCAAACGCAGATACAACGCATCCATCTTGGCATCAGGTGCGGTGCCATTGAATGCGCCGTAAGGAGAAATGCGCATGCCGATACGCTCTGCCCCGATGGCGGCAGATGAAGCTTTGGCGACCTCTACGGCGAAGCGGATGCGGTTCTCCACGCTGCCGCCCCACTTATCCGTGCGTTGGTTAGTGGCAGTGTTGAGGAACTGGTCGATGAGGTAACCGTTGGCTGCGTGCAACTCGACACCATCAAAGCCCGCTTCGATGGCGCGCTTGGAAGCGTTCGCATATTCGGCGATGGCGGTGGTGATGTCCTCTTCAGTCATCTCGCTAGGTACTGGGTGAGGCTGCATGCCGTTGGTGTCGGTCCACATGTCGCCCGCCAGCGCCACGGCGGAAGGTGCGACGATCTTGGTACCGGCAGCCATATTGGCCGGGTGGCTCACGCGACCGGTGTGCATCAGTTGCACGAATATCTTGCCGCCCGCTGCATGCACACCGTCGTTCACCCGCTTCCAGCCGGCCACTTGCGCATCGGAGAATATGCCGGGGATGCGCGCGTAACCGAGACCGTTGGCAGAGGGGGATATACCTTCAGTGATGATGAGTCCCGCGCTGGCGCGTAGCTTGTAATACTTCTCCATCAACTCATTAGGTACATTGCCCGTCGCGCGCGAGCGTGTCAGCGGTGCCATCACGACGCGGTTCTTGAGTTGCAGTTTGCCGAGGGTGGTCGGGGTGAATAATGTCGATGTCATGTCTGTTCCTTTGTGTGTTTGAGACATTGTAGTTTCAACTGCACTTATTACCGTCATTCCCGCTAAGGCGGGAATCCAGTTGGGCTTATCAAAAATGCATTTAGGTTTTGTCACTTGCTACGCAAGTGAGTGTAGTTAATTGCTGGATTCCCGCCTACGCGGGAATGACGGCACACCTTATTGCTTGATCGCTTCGACTGGGATGGTCAGCGTGATCTCGTCGCCAACGTAAGGCACGCCTTTGCTCACGCCGAAATCCGTGCGTTTGATCTTGGCTGTCGCGGTCGCACCGCAGGCTTCTTTCTTGACCATCGGGTGCGGCATGCACATGAACGAGTTCACGGTGAGCTTCACGGGTTTGGTCACGCCTTTTACGGTCAGGTCACCTTCGACTGCAACGACTTTGTCGCCGTCGAACTTGAGCTTGTTCGACTTGTAGGTGATGGTTGGGAACATCTCGGTATCGAACAGATCGGCCGCTTGGATATGCTCATTGAACAGGGCGGAACCGGTGTTGACCGATTTCGCGTCGATCACGACATCGATAGAGCCAGTGCGTTTGATGCGGTCGAGGACGATGGTGCCGGATGTCTTGTCGAAACGGCTCAACTGGATGGAATAACCCAAGTGGCTGTATTCGAAACGCGGCATGGAATGGGTCGGTTCGATGTTGTAGGTCTCTGGCTCTGCGTAAGCGACAGAAGAGATGGAAGCAGCAAGGGTAAAAGCGATGAGTCTTTTCATGGTTGTTCTCCTGGGGTGGGTTGAGGACTTACTTCTTGTTGGGTGTTGCGGTTAAGACAAGGTGGAACTTGATCTGAATCTCATTGGCGACGGTGCTGACATCTGTCCACACGCCTTCGCCGATGTTGTAGTCGAGGCGCTTGATAGTGAACACGCCATCGAACAGCCCGCGTGTGCCGTTAGCTTGGAAGGTGAAGGGCGCTGTGACGTCCAAGGTCTTGCCTTTGATGGTGAGTTTGCCCGTCGCTTCATAGCGGTTGCCCCCCAGCGCTTTCACGCCGGTGGAAACGAACCCTGCGCTGGGGAAGGCTTTGGCGTTGAACCATTGCTTGCCGACGACTTCATCATTCGCTTCTTCCGAACCGGTATCGATGCTGGAGAGGTCGATGTCGATACGTGCTTGCGCCTTGGCCAACTTGGCGGGGTCGAAGCTGGTCTGCGCGGTGAACTTCGCGAACTTGCCTTCCATGGGAACACCCATCTGCTTGTAGCCGAAGGTGACCGTGCTTTCATTCGCCTGCACTTGTTTGAATTCGACAGCCGCCGCGATGCTGCTGACTAAGGCGGTACTCAATATGAGGACTCGTAAAAGTGACTTCATTTGCTCATTCCTTTCGGCAACATGCGCTCCAGTATCTGATCGTGGTCGATGAACTTGTGTTTGATGACGGCGGCGATGTGCATGCCCACCAGCAAAAAGAGGAACACATTCAGCCCTTGATGCACGGTCACCAGCAACTCGCCCAATTCTTTGTTCTTTTCCACGAGATCGGGCAAGGGCAACACGCCGAACCATACGGTCTGGAATCCCTTGGCTGAACTCATCAGCCAGCCCGAGAGCGGGATGGCGATCAGCAATCCATAAAGCGCCAGATGTGTGACGTGGCTCACCGCCACTTCCCAGCGTGGTGTTGCTGCTGGAAGCGGCGGTGGTGTGTGTGTGAAGCGCCACACCACACGCGCGATAACCAACAGCAAGATGGTGATGCCTATCCACTTGTGATAGCTGTAGTACTGCAACTTGGTGGGCGACAACGGCAGGTCGTGCATGTACACGCCGAGCGGGAAGGCGGCGAATATCAGCAACGCCACCAGCCAATGCAGCGCCATCGCGGTGTTGTTGTAACGCAGGATGTGTGCGGTCATCTTCATTTCCTTTGATGCTTTAGTTGATTTGAAGGGCGCTCTCCCTCATCCCCACCCTTCTCCCAGTGGGAGAAGGGCTTTGTTTCCCTCGCCCTATGGGATAACCAGCCACTTGCCAGCTTGCTGGCTTAGTGGATTGGCTAGTAGTTTCACCAGAAGGGTGGGGATGAGGGAACACTCGATCAAGCCAGCCTCCCGCCACGGAAATCATCCAGTGCCTGATGGATCTCTTCCTGCGTGTTCATCACGAACGGGCCGTACTGCACGATGGGTTCGTTCAGCGGTTTGCCCGCCACCAAGATGAGTCGCGTTGGCTCAGCCGCGGAGACGGTGATGCCATCCGCGCCTTCCGTATTGCTCAAGATGCCCATGCGTTGCACATCCACTTGCGTACCCGCCACCTGTGCCGCACCGCGATAGGTGTAGATGAAAGCGTTGTGCGACGCCGGCAGTGCGGTCGAGAACGACGCACCTGCGGGCAGATGGATGTCAAGATAGACAGGTTCGGTCACTTCACGGGTGACAGCGCCTGTCACGCCGTTGCTTTCACCCGCGATGACACGCACGGTCACCCCTTCGGCGGTCACGTATTCTGGGATGTCGCCACTGGCGAAGTCCTTGTACCAAGGCGCTGCCATCTTGTTCTTCGCGGGCAGATTGAGCCAAAGCTGGAAACCTTCCATCACGCCGTCTTCTTGTTCGGGGATCTCGGAATGGATGACGCCGCTGCCTGCGGTCATCCATTGCACGCCACCGTCGCCCAAAAGACCTTCGTGTCCTGCGCTGTCGCGATGGCGCATACGCCCGGCCAACATATAGGTGATGGTCTCGAAGCCGCGATGCGGATGGTCGGGGAAGCCGGCGATGTAGTCGTCCGGGTCGTCGCTGCCGAAAGCATCCAGCATCAGATAGGGGTCGAGACGGCGTTGTAACTTGCCGGTGAGTACGCGCGTCAGGCTCACGCCTGCACCATCGGAGGTGGCGACGCCTTGGATGAGGCGTTCAACAGTGCGTGTTTGGCGGATGCTGGATGCTGTGACAATGTTCATTTCGGACTCCCATACCTGAGTGATTGAGTCGCATATTAGGCGGCCCGAAATGATAGATAAAGCCGTCTATTCGAGATAGACTGTTCCATAAATGGAACAAGCAAAGATATCCGCCGACGACCTCATTCTGTTCGCCACCATCGTGGAACAGGAGAGTCTGGTGCGCGCCGCCGACCAATTGGGTATGCCCAAAGCCACCGTTTCACGGCGGTTATCGAATCTGGAAGCGGCGCTTGGACAGCGTCTGTTGATACGCACCACACGCCGCCTCACCCTCACCGATTTCGGGCAAGAGTTCCTCGACCACAGCCGGCGCGTGGCAGAAGAGGTCGCCACCGTGCAGGATTTCGTGCGTAGTCAGGACATTCAACCGCGCGGTCGTTTGCGCGTCTCCATGCCGGGCGATTACGCCAAGGTGCATTTCTCGCGCGCCATCGCCACCTTCATCGATGCCTATCCCGAGATACAACTCGACCTCGATCTGAGTTCGCGTCGCGTCGACCTCATCGGTGAGCGCTTCGATCTCGCCATCCGCATGGGCGACTTGGATAACGATGCCACGCTGGTGGCACGCAAGATCGACGAGCAGAGCATAGCGCTCTACGCCAGCCCTATCTATCTCGCCTTGCATCCAGCGCCCAAACATCCCGATGATCTGGAGCGGCATACCTCAGTGCGGTTGTTGTCCGTGCGCGGAACGGCCGTGCCGTGGAAATTGATGCGCGGAAAAGAAGTGTGGGAAGGTGTGCCGCCGGGAAGATTGACCTTGAATTCGCCCGACATGATCCAGCAATTGTTGCTCGACGGTGCAGGGATAGGTGCGCTGCCTGATCTTTTTGCTAGTGGCGATTTAAAGAGTGGCCGCTTGGTGCGAGTGTTGCCGAAGTGGTGTTTCCCTGCGATGCCTGCATGGGCGGTGATGCCCACGCGACGTTTCCTGCCGACCAAGACCAGAGTCTTCCTCGATCACATCGAACGTTTCATGGAGAAGAGTTAAGGAACATTGGATTGAATCATCATTCCCGTTCCAAAATAAAATTGCCGGAGGGCGGGAGCAGGGAATAAATCACTTGGTAGTAATAACTTCACATTTCGCTATTAGTATGTGTAAAAAATAAGTGAGCAATCGGGGATTGCGTGCCGTAACGCATTTGTAATTTCAATGTAATCAGTTTGTAATAAAGCGGCCCCATAATCCGTTCGCCTTAATCCTCCCCTGTGAGTTGAGGAATACAGAGCAATTCTTATTAATGACTAGGAGCAACCATGAAGAAAAAAATCGTAGCACTGGCAGTTGCAGCTGCATTCACAACTCCGGCATTCGCCGACAACGCAAACGTAACGGTTTACGGCAAGGCATTCCTGACATTCGATCATGTCACTAGCGATGCGGTAGGCGCAGTGAATCAACAGCGCGTAAATACCAATGCCTCTCGCTTCGGCGTGAAGGGTGGTGAAGATCTGGGCGAAGGCCTGAAGGCGATCTATCAGTATGAAGTAGAGATGGATGCTGATGGCAACAGCGGTGCCGGCCTTGGCAAAACACGCAACAGCGGCGCTGGTATCGGCGGTGATTTCGGCCAAGTGATGTTCGGTATCTGGGATAGCCCTTTGAAAACAGCTCACAACAAGATCGAGTTGTTTGACAACACGACTTCTTGGAGCGCGATCAACACCATCGGTAAATCCGCTGGTAAGGACTTCAACACTCGCCAAAAGAACATGGTGCAATACTGGTCACCTAAGATGGGTGGTCTGCAAGCAGCTTTGATGTACAGCCCAGACGAAGCGCCTACAGCGACTTTGAACAAGAGCATCATGTCGATGTCCGCGACTTTCGATCAAGACGACATCTACGCTGCTGTTGCCTATGAGAGCCGTAATGATGTGGCATTCGCAGGTAAGAATGACACTGCGATGCGTGCCGTGGGCAAATACAGCTTGGCTGATTTCTGGGTCGGCGCTATGGTCGAGAGCATCAAGACCAACACTTCCGCAACCGTCAGCGTCACTGGTGACAACGTGGAGCTGGTTGGTGGTGTGAAGATGGGTGCGAATGCCATCTCTGCTAGCTACGCAAAAGCAGGTTCAACAGCGATCTCGCCAGCTGCAGCGAATGATGTTACCCAGTTGAGCCTGAAGTACGGTTACAACTTCTCCAAGCGTACCGAAATGTTCGCTGCTTACACATCGCAAAAGACGAACGCAGCGACATCTACGACCAAGACTTATTTGGGCGGCGGTATCGTTCACTCTTTCTAATCTAACCTCCTCAGTTAGCTAAGAAATTAAACGGGCATCTTCGGATGCCCGTTTTCTATGGCGCATGCTTTGATGCCCATACTTAGGCGCGTAGTTGGCTACGCCACATCTGTAATGCTGTTGAAGCTAAACGGACATTCTCGCGTCACAAACACCCTCTATAAAGATGTGCCATGCATAAGCACATCTCGTTTTTACTTCTGTTCATCGTGGCCGGCGCGGCAAGGTCGGATAGCTATCAACCGAATTTGCAGGTTGAAGTGAACAGAGTCGGCAATGTCTATTCTCTCGCCGCGCAATTCCATTCTTCGCTGACCACGTGTGCGGCGTATCACTATCTGACTGACTATGAAGCAGCAAAAGGTTTGCCTGGTGTGATCGAGTCGAATTCAGTCAGGCAATCGACTGACACAGTAATGGTTGATCGTGTCGCCGATGAGCAGGTATTGTTTTTCCGCGTCCGCCTACGCTCCAAGATGGAATATAAAGAACTGCCTATTGAAGGCATCTCATTCACCCAGTTGTCGGGAGATTCCAAAAGATTCGAGGGGAGTTGGCATATCGATCCCCATCCCCAAGGCAGCACCTTTCGCTTTCAGGGCGTATGGGAACCCGATACGGTGATCCCATTATTCGTCATTGATCATTTCGCAAAGAACGGACTCAGAGACAGATTCGGGGCGATCGCGCAACTGGCAGAAAGAAACAAAAGTGCATTGTCGAATAGTTGCGACAACTAACCTTACTTTCCCGCAACACAAAAGATTCACAGTGCATTCATGCGTCA
>JBAYTV010000064.1:0-7720 GCA_041675405.1 Sideroxydans sp.
GCTGGGCTGGTGTAGTTTTCCGAAGCGATCAGTTCGATGTGATCTTCTTGACGCTTGGTTTCTTGTTGAATTGCATTCCACAATTCAGGATCGACGACAGCGAGGGTGTTTTTGCGCGAGAACATGAATGGCCTTCCAGATTAAAGGTGAACAAAGAAAGGCGCGCATTTTATCACGGCGACCCACCCTGTCGCAGACAAGAAAACGCCGCCCACAGAGGGCGGCGCGGCTGGGCCAAACGAGGCTTACCCAGGCGCTTCGAACATCATCGGCACATCCCATGAGTCAGTGACGCCGCCGTTGAACACTTGACTTACCCGCATGAAATATTGCCCCGTCCCAGGGCGGGCGATCTCGGTCAAGTTATCGGATATCTTTACGTCCAACATGGGGTTATTGAATTGCAGGTTGTCAGCGACCCGCATGTCCTCCCCATTTCAATCAACTTCCGGCGATAGACATACGCTCCACCAACACCGAGCCGCATTGGCGTGAACCCTGGATAAGTACGTCATTGCCAATCTCCACGATCTGCTTGTACATCTCTTTCAGATTACCCGCGATGGTGATCTCTTCAACGGGAAACTGTATCTCGCCGTGCTCCACCCAAAAACCTGCCGCACCCCGTGAATAGTCGCCCGTGACTGGATTGACACCGTGCCCCAACAATTCGGTGACCACCAATCCGCGCTGCATCTTGCGCAACATACCTGCGAAATCCAGGTCGCCGTGACGCACAATCAGGTTATGCGTCCCTCCAGCATTGCCTGTGGTCTGCATCCCCAACTTTCGCGCGCTGTAGCTACCCAGGAAATATCCACGCAACATACCGTTCTCAACGATGGTACGGCGTTGCGAACGCACTCCTTCATCATCAAAGACACTACTGGACAGACCGCGCGGGATGTCGGGAATGTCATCGATACGCACGATGTCGGAAAAGACTTGCTTATCCATGTGATCCAGCAAGAACGAAGACTTACGGTACAAGCTGCCGCCACTGACCGCACCCACAAAGTGACCGAACAGACTGGCTGCGATAGGCGCCTCGAAAAGCACCGGACATTGCATGGTGGCAAGTTTGCGCGCTTTCAAACGACGTACGGTGCGCTCGGCTGCGATGCGACCGATCTCGTCGACACGCAGTATCTCTTTGGCGTCGCGCGCCACGCTGTACCAGTAGTCACGCTGCATCCCCTCGCCTTTGCCGCCTATGACAGAGCAACTAACACTGTGACGCGATGCCGGATAGCCGCCGATGAAGCCCAAACTGTTGGCATGGATGAAATTGGATTCATTCACATTGACGCTCGCCCCTTCGGAATTGACGATGCGCTTGTCCGTTTTGAATGCGGCCTCTTCGCATTCACAGGCCAACTCGATAGCCTGTTTGACACTCAACTGCCACGGATGATACAAATCGAGATCGGGGAAATGCGTAGCCAGCATGCTTTTCTCTGGTAAACCGGCGCAATCATCTTCGGCAGTGAAGCGGGCGATATTGAGTGCGGCATCCACGGTGTCGCGCACCGCTTGCGGAGAAAAATCGGAAGTGCTGGCATTGCCGCGCTTTTGCCCCAAGAACACGGTGACACTCAACCCTTTGTCGCGGTTGTATTCGATGGTCTCGACCGCACCTTGACGCACACTGATGGTCTTGCCCAAGCCTTCCGACACATCACAAGCACTGGCAGATGCGCCTTGTTTCTTGGCATAGGTAACGATATCTGCCGCCAATTGAGTCAAGTTAGACTGCTTCGAAGATGGTGATTTTGCGGAGGGATGCATAAATTTTGGTCAAGGGAATCCTGCAAGGGCGCTATCATAACAACATCCTTTGTTATTCCAGAATAGATGATGAGACCGCACCAGCAACACGAAGACGACTTGGAAGAGTTGCCCCCCAGCAAGACCAAGATCAAAAAACAGATGATCGAACTGCAAGAATTGGGCGAGGTGATCGCCAACTTGCCCAAGGAGAAGCTGCGCCAATTGGACCTCCCCGAGAACATGATGGAGGCCTGTGCCGAATATAAACGCATCACCAAGTTCGGCGCCATCAAACGCCAGATGCTCTACATCGGGCGTTTGATGCGCGATATCGACACTACCCCTATCCTTGCCAAGATGGAGGCTTGGAGTGGCAATTCGCGCCAACATACTGCATGGTTGCACCAAGTCGAACAGTGGCGTGATCGCTTGCTCGAGGACGACGATGCTCTTACCGAATTATTGGCGGCCTATCCCGCGGCAGATGCCCAACATCTGCGCAACTTGATCCGAAATGCGAAAAAAGAAAAAGAATTATTGAAGCCGCCAAAGAATTACCGCGAGATATTCCAAGTGCTGCGCGACATCATCCCTCAACCATGACATCTAAGACTCGCGTTTGGGCGTCTTGGCGGCACTCCCCGCACCTGAGGGCTACGCCCTGCCGTGTCCGTACCGCCCCACCAAAGAATTACCGCGAGATATTCCAAGTGCTGCGCGACATCATCCCTCAACCTTAAATTAGCCACAGAGAACACGGAGTTCACAGAGAAGAAACAAATGGCTACCACGAAATTGCACTTCAGCTTGTAGATGTGTTCAAAGATCACAGATGGGCCTTTTCTATCTCTGTGAACTCTGTGGCCTGAATCAAGGTTTTTAGGTTTGTCCGTGTCCATCCGTGGCTAGTTAAGATTTTCAAGATATGACCAACCCACTCCCCCACATCACCTTACTCAGCGGTCGCGACCCGACGTACAGCATCATCTGGTTGCACGGCTTGGGCGCGAACGGCTCCGATTTCGTTCCCATCGTGGACGAGATAACCTTGCCGCATGCTGTGCGCTACATCTTCCCGCACGCACCCAAACGCCCGGTGACCATCAATGGTGGGTTCATCATGCCGGCGTGGTACGACATCCGCAGCGACAATATCAGCGAGGCACAAGACGCAGAAGGCATACGTGAGTCCCAACGCGCTGTGGACGCGCTCATCACCCAAGAAATCGCGACAGGCATCGCACCATCACATATCTTCTTGGCGGGGTTCTCTCAAGGCGGGGCGATCGCATTACATTGCGGTTTGCGCTCCACGCAACGACTAGGCGGCATACTCGCGCTATCTACTTATCTACCGTTGGCTGAAACAGTAGCCGCAGAGGCGCATCCTTCAGCATCAAAGACGCCCATCTTCATGGCGCATGGACGCAACGATCCTATCGTGCCTTACGCATTGGGCAAGGCCTCCTTGCAGAAGTTGTCAGCGCTTGGCTACAGCGTGGAGTGGCACGAATATGCGATGCCGCATACCGTGTGTACGGAAGAGATCGAAGCGATAGAACAGTGGCTGCAAGCTAGGATGTAAAACTACGTTCGCGCGCGCTCATTCATCCTCGGCCTTGTCCTGCTCCATCATGCGATAGCGAGCGAGGTCATAATCTTCCCCACGCTCGATCAGTGCCAATGGCAACAACAGATACTCCTTGTCATCAAGCTGCATCACCAGACTACGGTTGATGGCGAAGGTCTCGACCTTCATCAGCAACCATGCCTCGCCGCTGGTGTCAGTTGGGCGGTTCAAATAAAGCCCCAACATCCCAGCATCCGCGCCTGCTTTGGCACGATCAGCGAGCGGCACACCAACGAAACGAGAACTCAGCACCTCGACACCGATATGCAAGTTGTTCTGCGCATCTCTACTCAGGCGGCGAACCACGCCCGCCCCCCAGTGGGAGACGCTCTCAGGACGGCTTCCCACCAAGGTGCCGATCTTGATGGCTTCAGCGCGCGCCAGCGGTACGACACTGCGAAAACCTGTGGCACTGATATCTTCGATCTCCCAAGTATCGCTCTCATCCGCCCCAAAATTCAGACCGACATCGGTCTGCTCCAGCATCTTGAAGAAGCCATTGGCGACTTTCAGATTCACCTTGATCTGACGGCGCGGGTTACGCCGCGTGGGTGGCGGCAAGGTGAGGCTATGCATCAGGGAACTAGCGAGGTCTCTCACCAATTCGGCTTCGAGTCGCGCACCATACAAGTTGAGCGAGTCAGGAATGATGCCTTTTTCCAATGTCTTGATGAGACTATCTAATTGCTGGCGCACCCCTTCCGCTTCGATGAAGCGCAACGCAGGGTGGATAGTGGCTTCCGCAGTCGCACGCATCGGCGGCGTAGGTTGCGCCGTGTCAAAGGCAAAGATGCCGATTCCGTTATACGAGCTGGATATCTGCAACCCCTTCCCCAGGTAAGAGAATATGCGCTCAGTGATGTGTGCATGAAAGGGAATCATCGTTCCCGCGGTGGAACCGAACCAAGTGCACAGCACCGCGAACTCTTGTGCCACAGAGGTGCTCACTCCGGGGTACATCGTCACCGCCTCTAACTGGACACTTTGGGCCTCGGCATAACTATAAAAAGCAGAGACATGCCGCCACAGTGTGGGATCGACGATCGCATAACGAGCGGCTGTCATCTTGAGGCGCCCCGTGTTAGCGGCGATACCACGTGCGCACATCAAGGCCAAGTCTGACTTGACGGCGGAAGCACCTTTAGCCCCGTCACGGTAACGCGTGAAGACATCGTGATAGCACAACTCGGATTGGGTGTAGAAAACGTCCAACAGAGCCCACAAGCGATTCTCTTGAAACTTGGAAAGGGCTTGCATGGTGAAATAATCATGCAACAGCTTACGCACGTGGGATTGCGCAGCCTGATCGAACATGCGCAGCACTGTCCATTGGTGGTCGAGCTTGAAATCGTTCGCATGCTCGCGTATCAATTCGATCCATTCGGCGAGTTCTTGCAGCGCCTTTAGTGAATCAGTCTTGGGAATGTCATCCAGCAACTGTTGGGCAGTTTTTATATCTGCCAAGGGGTGATCCGATTTTTTTCCAAACAGTCCAAGTACCACAGATGTCTCCCCGCGCTTTAACGCTCTGCCGAGCGTAATATTACGCCCATAACTTCACCCAACAACCGAACCATCATCGCTCGGCAATATTAAATCTTTCTAGCAATGTTTATGCCAACTACCAAAATCGCGTTGCGCCTAGGCCTCGAGGGGCCCGCCTTCCTGCGTGCGTCGAGACTTGGACGCCTATTGACGGACCGGGGACGGCAAGATGCCCTCCTGTCACTTCCGACCTCCATCTGAGACATGATCCCCATTCTTGGTCGTGATTGTCGATTCCCGCCTGCGTCACAGGCGCTTGCCCAGCCCAATGGTTTGCTGGCTACGGGAGGAGACCTGTCTGCCGAACGATTGTTGGAAGCTTACCGCAACGGCATCTTTCCTTGGTTCAGCCCGGGCGATCCCATCCTATGGTGGAGCCCCGATCCACGAATGGTTCTATTTCCCGCCGACTTCAGACTAACGGCCTCGTTGAGAAAAACTTTAAAGAAACTCGAATTTCAGGTGCGCACAGACTCTGCATTCGAACAAGTCATGCGTGCTTGCGCCGCTCCGCGCGAGGGTGAGAGTGGCACGTGGATCGTGGAAGAGATGATTGACGCCTATTTAGAGCTGTACCGTCTTGGCTATGCGCATTCGGTTGAAATATGGATGCAGGACGAATTGGTTGGTGGACTCTACGGTGTCGCCATCGGCAAGGTATTCTTCGGCGAATCGATGTTCAGCCGGCGCACAGACGGCTCAAAGATCGCCTTTGCTCATATGGCAAGGCAGCTCGAACGCTGGGGTTTCGGCATGATCGACTGTCAGATGTACACCTCGCATCTCGCTTCTTTGGGCGCTCGCGAGATACCCCGTGCAGAATTCATCGCTCGCCTGCAAGTCTTGATAAACTGCGAACCCGTCAATCGTTTCGTATTCGACACCGACTTATTCGCATGAGCCTGCTCAACGACATTCCGCTCACCTCCATCCAGCTCTACCTGACTGCGCCCTATCCCTGCAGTTATTTGCCCGATATGGAGGCGCGTTCACAAGTCGCAACACCGGCTTTCCTCATCGCTACCCCCATCTATTCAGAGTTGGTGCGTCACGGCTTCCGTCGTAGCGGTACATTTACCTATCGCCCACGATGCAATACTTGCCATCAATGCGTACCCGCCCGCGTCGTGGCGGCGGACTTTGAGCCTTCCCGCTCACAACGCAGGAGTTGGAAACGTCACCACGATCTGCAAGTCGACATCTTGCCCTTGCAAGACAAGCCGGAATATTTCGATCTGTACCAACGCTATCAGCAGACGCGGCATGCCGAAGGCGGAATGAAGGAAGACGGTCCCGAGCAGTACCGCAATTTTCTACTGCAAAGTCATGTGGACTCGTTGCTAGTGGAGTTCCGCGAGGCGGATATCCTGCGCATGGTGAGTATCGTCGACGTATTGGCAGACGGCCTATCCGCCGTCTATACCTTCTTCGACCCAGACATACCCAACGCCAGCTTCGGCACTTTCAATGTGCTGTGGCAGATCGAGCTGTGTCGTAAACTTGATCTACCCTACCTATACTTGGGTTACTGGATAAGGGACTCCCAGAAAATGGCCTACAAAGCCAAGTTCCAGCCTTTACAAGGCTTGCTAGATGATGAATGGCGACCGATCGACTGCCCAAAGGAATGAAAAATGAAGACTCGTCTCGCAATTTTCGTCACCACTCTGTTGCTGCTTCCCTATATAGGCTTGCTGCTGAGTGATGGTCAACTCAACGGATCGGCGCTCCCTCTCGATACCAGCTTGATGCCGCTCATCGCAGCCTTGTTAGTCATCTTGCTACTTGCGTTGATGAGCAACCACTGGGGCGCATCGCGTAGTGGCAACAACTTGCTGCACCTGCAACGCAACTACTACTTGGCAATGGCACTCACTAGCGGCGTGATGGGTTGGTTGTTGGTCTATCTGAATCTTTACACCCATAGTTGGCTAACGACGGAGAACACCAGTGTCGCCAGCGCACTCATCCAATCCCTACTCTTCGCCATGCTCGCGCCAGCCATCCTGAGCACCCGCGCCTTGCTCGGTTCATTCGCTGGTTTGCTAAAGTTGCTCTCACGCAATTTTGCGGTGCCATCCCCCGCGCATGACACCGCAGCATTCGTCCTCATCCCGCTCGCATTCATAGGTTTGCTCGGCGGTGCTGCCTGGCCCGCTACGTTGTTCTGGCTGTTTTGGCTCGCGCCTCTGTTACTCCTGCTTGCATTGCAATTGCTATGGCACGAAAGCTCTATCTTCGCCGGGCTTGCCGATGGCGACTGGAGTCGCATCGTGACCACAGCGATGTCAGGTCTCATCGTATGTAACTTCGCTCTGGTCACATTCGAGATCACTGGCGGCACCTTGCTCATCGACCTGCCCAACATGGCGTTCCAACAACTCGGCTATGCCCTCTTCGGCTTGATCTGCCTGCAACTGGGCGATGTCATCGCTGAAGCCTGGCGCGGCAAGACACGCGCGCAAGTGTTCAAGAAGAAATCTTTTCCTATCCCTGTCGTGTTCAAAAAATGAATCCCTACAACCTGCTTCGCCCCGCACTTTTCACACTCGATCCGGAGACGGCACACGATGCCACGCTGACCTCGCTCAACACGGCGCACTGTCTCGGACTTTCTCGCCTCATACCTAAGCCGCAGGACGATCCGCGCAGCGTGATGGGGTTGAATTTCCCCAATCCGGTCGGGTTGGCGGCCGGTTTGGACAAGAACGGCGATTGCATCAACGGCCTTGCTGCACTGGGTTTTGGTTTCATCGAGATCGGCACCGTCACGCC
>JBAYTV010000065.1:0-7677 GCA_041675405.1 Sideroxydans sp.
GGGAGGCGGTGAAATGTAAATTACTTGGCAGGTTGCTTTGATCGCTCATGGTGTTCTCCAAAAAATAATGCCTGAATTAAAAAACCATTTTTGTCCACGAAACAAACGAAAGTCACGAACGGTGAGACTGGTTTCTTTCGTGTTCTTTCGTGGACATTTACTTTTGACTTAAATTACTGCTTTGCCGTTACGGGCGAATGGATACTTCACTACAGATGCATTCAATAACTTGTCGCGAATCTCGACCTGTACCGTGTCGCCAATCGCGACATTATTTGGCACTCGCGCCAAAGCGATGGATTTCTCTAATGTGGGCGAGAAGCTGCCGCTGGTGATCTCTCCTTCGCCATGCGGTGTCTGCACCTTTTGATGACCGCGCAGTACGCCGCGTTCTAGCAATACCAAACCAACCAGTTTGCTGCTGGGCGGGTTCGCCAACAGCGCGGTTTTGCCGATGAAGTCGCGTTCGCTTTGCAGATCGACCGTCCAAGCAAGACCGGATTCTAGGGGGCCGACGCTCTCATCCATTTCTTGTCCGTACAGATTCATGCCCGCTTCCAGACGCAAGGTGTCGCGTGCGCCGAGGCCGATGGGTTTGACGCCCACTTTGTTCAGCGCGTACCAGAATGCTTCGACATTCTCTTTCGGCAACATCACTTCGAAGCCGTCTTCTCCGGTGTAGCCCGTGCGTGCCACGTAATACTCGCCGCAATCGGCGGCTTGGAAGCTCTTCAGTCCTTCTGTCGCAGCTTGGGTCTGCGGCAATACTTGCCACACCTTGGCTCGGGCGTTCGGGCCCTGGATAGCGACCATCGCAAGGTCGTCGCGCGAGGTGATGGTGAGTTGCGGGGCGACTTTAGCGGCTTGTTCTTTCATCCATGCGATGTCTTTGTCCGCCGTGCCCGCATTTACCACGATGCGGAACCATTGCTCCGTCATGAAGTAAATGATGAGGTCGTCGATGACATGGCCGTCGGGGCGCAACATGGCTGAGTAGAGTGCTCTGCCCGGCATGTGCAATTTGTCTGCATTATTGGCGAGCAGAAAGCGCAGGAAAGCGCGCACGCCGTCGCCTTTGGCATCGACTACGCGCATATGGCATACGTCGAACATGCCGCAGTCGTTACGTACTAGATGGTGTTCGTCGATCTGTGAGCCGTAGTTGACCGGCATGTCCCAGCCGCCGAAATCCACCATCTTTGCGCCCATCGCACGGTGTGCGGCGTTGAGGGGGGTTACCTTGAGAGTCGTCATGTGCGCCTTCATAAAGAATAAAAAAGGCGCGGCACGAATCCGTGCCGCGCCCCATCTGTCCTTGGTACCTGAGAGATTACAACTTGCGTCGTGTGCCCCTTCGGTGGTCAGCCCAGCTGACTCTCTCCAGATTTGCCTGTTCCGATTGGTTCTTGAGCCTGAGCGGTTACGGGTATTGCGCCTTCGGCGGTGCTGTTGCCAGCACACTCTCCCAGTCGGTTTTAACGGCAACAGGATTATAACGGAAGGGGATTACTGCGGGTAAAACAGAAACAGCCGATAGCCCGCAGGTTTCAGATCAGTGGTGTCCATGCGCAAGGCAAGTGCTAGCTCACGATTGGCAGCAAGCCCCTTCTGTATTTCGTCCCCCGCTTTCAGATACTCCGCTGGTTGGAACACGCGGCGGGCGATGGCCGCATCTTGCATGTCGGTCAGGGTCAGCTCCAAGTTGGGGTAAGCCTGAGCGTAGGGTGCGCGGTTGTGCAGGAGTGCATGCAAGGTGATTAGATTGCCCTGCATACGATCCGATTCCAACTCTGATGATTCGATGGACATCAGGTCTGCTTGGCGGGGCAATTCGACGCTGCATCCGAGCAGACCGCAATATTGAGTGAGCAAGGGCTTCAGCCCGGGTAGGCGTGCAGCCAGTTCGACGCGGTAGAAATAGGCGGCTTGTGCAACGAGGGTAAGCACTAACAACAAAGCAGCCACAACGCCCTCCCAGCGATGTTTACGCGGGGCGGGTGCGGGGGCTACTTCGGCAAGCTCTTCGATGACCTCGACTTGCTGGGCTAGTGTGAGCACCTCCTCTTCCAATCCCGATACATTCGGAATGGGAGTGAGATCTGTCTCTGTTGTCTCTGCGGCTGTCTCTGCGCTTGCTTCATCAAACAAAAGTGACGCATCCGCGGGTGCGGAGTCCTCCCCGCTGGCTTGTTCTTCGATAGGGAGTGGCAGTTGCGGGCTAGGCTCTTCATCTTGCATGTGTTCGCGTGCATTGAACGCTTCACGGCAGCGTCCGCAACGTACGAGCCCATCATGCGCGTCGAGTTGTTCGGCACTTACCTTGAAGCGGGTGCCGCATTCGGGACATTGTGTGACGTCACTCATCGCTTCAATCCCGACAAGCAACACCAGCCATCTTCGATCACGGGAGGCGCGAGGTCGAACCATTGTCCATAGATGCGCATCACTTCTTCAGCCTGTTCGGCGAGGATGCCGGAGAGGACGATACGTCCGCCAGTGCGGGTCGCGCCAGCCAGTAGCGGGGCCAATGCGCGCAGTGGGTTGGTCAGGATATTGGCAACGACCACGTCATATTGTTTTAGGGCTACCCCATCCGGCAGATAGAATTCCGCCTTGATGTGGTTCGCGCCCGCATTGTCGCGACTGGCTTGCACGGCCTGCGCATCCACATCGACACCGATGGCGCTACCCGCACCTAACTTCATCGCGGCGATGGCGAGGATGCCTGAGCCGCAACCGTAATCGAGGACACTTTCGCCAGCTTGGGTGTTTTTATCCAGCCAGCGCAGACACAAGCGGGTGGTGGGGTGGCTGCCTGTACCAAAAGCGAGACCGGGGTCGAGTGCGATGTTGATGGCGGAGGCGTCGGTCGGGGTGTGCCAAGTCGGCACGATCCATAGACGGTCACTGATGCGGATAGGGTCGAACTGCGCTTGGGTGAGACGCACCCAGTCACTTTCCTCCAGCGTCGCTATGCGATGTTCGGGCAAAACCGGGATGCAGAGTTCGGCGCAACTGTCCTGCAGGATGTCGGCGACAGCGGCATCACTTTCGAACAGTGCATTGACGAGATTGTGTTGCCACACGGCAGAGGTCGGCTCACCCGGTTCGCCGAAGATGGCTTGCTCGTCGGGCGTATCCGCATCGGCATCCAACATATCCACCGACAAGGCGCCCCGTGCGAGCAGCGCCTCACTCAATGCCTCGGCGTAGTCGGCTTCGGCGCGCACCGACAAGTTGAGCCAACTCATATCAATATTCGCAACGTAACGAGCGCAGCTCAGACAAGGCGACAAATGGCGAAAAACCGGAGTTTACGAGTGGTAAATGAGGATTTTGAGCCATTTGTCAACGTAGTATCAGCAAGCGCAGTAGTTGCGTTATTTACCCTTGGTGCGTTCAGCTAGTTTGTGTTCCAGATAGTGGATGCTGGTGCCGCCGTTCACGAAGGCAGCATCGTTCATCAACTCCTGATGCAAGGGGATGTTGGTGTTGATGCCCTCAACCACCATCTCTGACAACGCAGTGCGCATACGGGCGATAGCTTGGTCGCGGGTGTCACCATAGGCGATCACCTTGCCGATCATGGAATCGTAGTGCGGCGGGATGAAGTAGTTGTTATAGACATGGGAATCGACGCGGATGCCGGGGCCGCCGGGTACGTGCCAGTTGGTGATACGGCCGGGCGATGGCACGAACGTGTAGGGATGCTCGGCATTGATGCGGCACTCGATAGCATGTCCGCGGAACTGGATGTCTTTTTGGCGGAACGGCAACTTCTCGCCCGCAGCGATGCGGATCTGTTGTTGCACGATGTCGATGCCGGTGATCATCTCGGAGACGGGGTGTTCAACTTGCACGCGGGTGTTCATCTCGATGAAATAGAACTCGCCGTTCTCAAACAAGAACTCGAAAGTGCCCGCACCGCGATAGCCGATCTTGCGACAGGCTTCGGCACAGCGTTCACCGATCTTGTCGCGTAACTTTGGATTCAGGTGGTAGGCAGGCGCTTCTTCGATGATCTTTTGGTGACGGCGTTGCATAGAGCAATCGCGCTCGCCCAGATACACGGCATTGCCGTGTTGGTCGGCCAAGATCTGGATCTCGATGTGACGCGGGTTCTCCAAGAACTTCTCCATGTACACCATGGGATTGTTAAAGGCGGCTTGAGCCTCGGTCCTGGTCATGGTCACCGCATTCAGCAATGCGGCTTCGGTGTGCACCACGCGCATGCCGCGACCGCCACCGCCACCGGAGGCTTTGATGATGACTGGGTAACCGATGAAGCGCGCAGTCTTGATGATCTCAGCTGGATCGTCAGGCAGTGCGCCCTCGACACCGGGCACGCAGGGCACGCCGGCTTTTTTCATGGCGCTCTTGGCGGAGACTTTGTCGCCCATCAGGCGAATCGTCTCGGCACGCGGGCCGATGAAGACGAAGCCGGACTTCTCTACGCGTTCGGAGAAGTCCGCATTCTCGGACAAGAATCCATAGCCGGGGTGAATGGCTTGCGCATCGGTCACCTCGGCGGCACTTATGATGGCGGGGACATTGAGGTAGCTCAGGCTGGAACTGGCGGGTCCGATACAGACGGATTCATCCGCCAATTTCACATATTTGGCATCGGCATCCGCTTCCGAGTGAACGGCGACAGTCTTGATACCCATTTCGCGGCAGGCGCGCTGGATGCGCAGCGCGATCTCGCCGCGATTGGCGATAAGGATCTTTTCAAACATGATCGGGGTCTCCGGCGGAGCGGGCATTTTGGGTTTACGTTCGAACACGGCCATGATGCATCAACCGATGATGAAGAGCGGTTGGCCGAATTCGACGGCTTGGCCGTTCTCGACCAAGATAGCCTTGATCACGCCACTCTTGTCCGCCTCGATCTCGTTCAGCAGCTTCATTGCTTCGATGATGCAGATGGTGTCGCCTGCGTTCACAGTAGAGCCGACATCGACGAATGCCTTGGCGCCAGGAGAGGCCGCGCGGTAAAAGCTACCTACCATTGGCGATTTGACGATGTGACCTTCGGGTGCGGCTGGCGCAGCAGGTGCGGCAGCTACGGCAGGTGCTGCAGCGGCAACCGGTGCCGCCATTGGCGCAGCGGCGTAGTGATGTTGCATGGCGGGAGCGGAAACTGAGCTCATGCGCGAGATGCGCACATGCTCTTCACCTTCCGTCAGTTCCAATTCAGCGATGCCCGAGTTCTCGACCAGCTCGATCAGCGTCTTCAGTTTGCGTAGATCCATTTTTATCTCCTCACAGAATGTTGTAGTGCGAATTGCAGGGCAAGCTCGTAGCCTGTTGCGCCCAAACCACTGATGACGCCAACGGCGATATCAGAAAAATACGACTCTTTGCGGAACGCCTCGCGGGCGAACACGTTCGACAGGTGCACCTCGACGAACGGGATGCTCACCGCCGCTAAAGCATCACGGATCGCCACGCTGGTGTGGGTGAACGCGGCCGGATTGATGATGATGAAGTCGGTGCCATCTGTTCTGGCTTGTTGGATGCGGTCTACCAGCGTTCCTTCAGTATTGCTTTGGAAGTAAGCCAGCTTTGCATCCTTCGCTAGCGCTTGTGCAGACAACTTGGCGTTAATTTCATCCAACGTGACGGAGCCGTACACATCCGGCTCGCGTGTTCCGAGCAGATTCAGGTTGGGACCGTGGAGTACCAAGATGTTCTTCATAGGCGCAGTTTGCCGCAAAATGGGCTGGTTTGTCCATCCATTAAAAGAAGTTGTGGAAAATCAGACCTATAGACCTACAGCTCTGAGTGAATCATTGAATTGAACGGCATTTTGATATCCTGTGACGCGGAAATCAGCCATTTCCTTGCCTTGCTTGTCGAAGAACAGTGTGGCGGGAGGGCCGAATAGTTGGAAGCGTTGCAGCAGGGCTTTGTCGTCTGCGTTATTGGCGGTGACGTCAGCTTGTAGCAGGATGGTGTCCTTCAATTTGGCTTGCACCCCAGCATCGCTAAAGGTGAAGCGCTCCATCTCTTTGCAGGACACGCACCAGTCGGCATAGAAATCCAGCATCACGGTCTTGCCGGCCACTTGAGCGATCCTTGTATCGAGTTCCGCGTTCGACTTCACTCTTTCGAAGACTAGGCTGTGGCTCGCTTCAGCAGTGGCGCGCCCAAGATTTCCGAGCGGGCGCAGGATATCGCGTGCGCCAGACAAGGCACCGATCAGATAGGCCACACCTAGCAGTAGCGCCAAGATGCCGACGCCTTTGCCGAGTTTGTCCCAGCCACGCGCGGTATGGGGAAGCGGATCGAGCGCGTGCAGATAGATGGCCGAGAAGATCAGCAGTGCCGCCCACAGTCCCATCTGAACGGCGAGCGGGATGACAGGGGAGACGATCCAGATGGCCAAGGCCAACATCATCACCCCGAAGAAACGCTTCACCGACTCCATCCACCCGCCCGCTTTGGGCAACAAGGTGCCAGCCGAGGTGCCGATGATGAGTAGCGGAACGCCCATACCCAGTGCCATCACGAACAGTGCGGTTCCGCCCAGCACCGCATCGTGGGTCTGGCTTATATATAGGAGCGCGCCCGCCAATGGGGCGGCGACGCACGGGCCCATGATGATGGCGGACAGCGCGCCCATGCCGAACACGCCGGACAGATGCCCACCATGCAGCTTGTTGCTGGTGTCGGTGAGTTTGCTTTGCAGGGCGGAAGGCAATTGCAACTCATAGAAACCGAACATGGACAGTGACAGCACCACGAACAGTGCGGCGAAGCTTCCCAGCACCCAAGGAGTTTGCAATGAGTTCGAGATGAGGTCGCCGGAATAGCCAGCGGCCACACCCGCGATGGCATAGGTGATGGCCATGCCCAACACATAGGCCAGCGACAGGATGAAGGCGTGCATGTGGGTGATCTTGTGGCCGCGCCCGACGATGATGCCCGACAGGATGGGGATCATGGGGAACACACACGGTGTCAGCGCGAGTAGCAAGCCGGCACCGAAGAAGAAGGAAACGATGAGCCAGAAGCTGCCGCTTTGGAACACCTTGGCGATCTGAGAGTTCTCGTTCTCAGGGGCGGCTTTGTCTGCTGCGGAGGTGGGCGCAGTAGGAGGTGGAGCCGCCGCAGTGATGGATTGCATCAACTCGATATTAAAAATCTTGTCGATGGGCGGGTAACACAAGCCGTTGTCGCTACAACCTTGATAGTTGGCGTTCAGCACCAGTGTCTTTTTCACATCGACTTTGGGCAGCTTGATCTCAGCTTGGAAGGATCGGTGATACACCTCGATGAGGCCGAAGTTGGGGTCGTCCTTTTCCTCGCCCTTGGGTAAAGTCAGTTGCGTCGGCTTGCCATCCGCCAATGTGAAATTGATCTTGTCGCGATACAGGTAGTAGCCGGGAGTGATCTTGAAGCTGGCGATGAGGGTCTTTTGATCGACTGCATGCACACTCAAGGCGAAGGCTTGGTCGGCAGGCAGGAAGCCGGGTTTCTTGCTACCAAAGGCAAGCATGTCCGCTTGTGCAAGCGGCACGATGAATAACAAAGCCAGAATCAAACGATGCATCATAAATTCCATCCTAAAGGCGAGTCCACGAAAAACACGAAATACACGAACAAAGCTCCCGTTTTTTCGTGACTTTCGTGGGCAAGACGTTTTCCTACTTACTCTCAGTCTCTGTCTTCACC
>JBAYTV010000066.1:0-7672 GCA_041675405.1 Sideroxydans sp.
GCACCAACTGCGGCGCATGTCACTTCTTTGGTGGTGGCGCGAATGGCGCCAAGCATGGTGATATGGACAGTTCCCTGCAACATCCTGGAAAGTATCTGGATGTGCACATGAACGAGAAGGGCTTGAACTTCTCTTGCACCGAGTGCCATGCGACGAAGAGCCACGAGGTATCCGGCAGCCGTTACAACACCTCGGCAGCGGTGACAGGCCCGGCACACATCCGTGGCAAGGCAGATGCCTCACCTGCCGCGTGTCAGTCATGTCACGGCGACAAACCACATGCGAAAAAGGATGCGCTGCTCAATCAGCACACCGACAAGCTCGCCTGCCAGACCTGCCATATTCCTGAATATGCCCGTAACGATATCGGCACCGAGTTGAGCTGGGATTGGTCCAAGGCCACCATCATGGGGCTGGACGGCAAACGCATGGTGCGCAAGGACAGCGCAGGTCGTCGTGCCTTCGATTCGCAAAAGGGTGAATGGAAATGGGAGTCCTATGTGATCCCCGAGTACCGTTGGTTCAACGGCACTTCTACCTACAAAGTCATCGGTGACAAGATCGACCCGACTCAGACCGTGCAGTTGAGCGAGGTCGGTGGTGGCCCTAACGATCCAGATTCACGCATCTGGCCGACCAAGGTGCATCGCGGAAAACAGCCATACGATGTGGAGAATAAATATCTGACTGTGCAACACACTGCTGGCGAAGACGATACGGCCTTGTGGCACAACTACGATTGGCAGAAAGCGATCGGCACCGGCATGAAAGCGGCGAACCTGCCCTACAGTGGCAAGTACGATTTCGTGGATACAGAATTGACCTGGCCCATCACACACATGGTCGCACCTAAAGAAGATGCACTCACCTGTGCACAGTGCCACAGCAAGAATGGTCGCATGAAAGACATCCAAGGCGTGTACCTGCCGGCACGTGATGGCAAGCATTGGCTCGATGTCATCGGTTGGTCGTTGGCCTTGCTAAGCCTGATTGCATCGTTGATCCACGGCGCCATCCGCATCTATTCCAGCAAGAAGGAGGGCTAACATCATGGCCGCTGAAAAAATCTACGTGTTCAAACGCTTCGAGCGTTTCTGGCATTGGTCGCAGGCCCTGCTCATCATTGGAATGCTCATCACCGGCTTCGAGGTGCATGGCAGCTACACCTTGATCGGCTTCGAGGACGCGGTGAGTTACCACACCGTGTTCGCATGGTCCTTGGTCACGCTGTGGATATTCGCCATCTTCTGGCACCTCACCACGGGCGAATGGAAGCAATACATCCCGACCACCGACAAGGTCGTCGCGATGATGCGCTTCTACTCGGTGGGTATCTTCAAAGGAGAACCGCATCCCTATCGCCCCACCAAACTCAAGAAGCACAACCCACTGCAGCGCATCGCCTACCTCGGTGTGTTGCTGTTGATCGGTCCGTTGCTGTGGCTGACGGGGTGGTTCTATCTGTTCTACGGGGATTGGGCTGCGTGGGGGGTGAGCGGATTCCTGTCACTGGAGTGGGTCGCGTTCTTCCACACCGTGGGCGCGTTCATGATGCTGACTTTCCTCATCGCGCACCTCTACCTCACTACTACCGGACATACGCCGACGTCACATATCAAGGCGATGGTCACCGGTTGGGAAGAAGTGGATTGAAGCCGTATTGAAGCATATGCAAAAGCCGCTCTACGAGCGGCTTTTTACTGAAGGAATATGTGCCGCTACTCCCAAATTATTTGCAGTTGTTATGCAATCTCCACTTCGTTTCATGTCCCATTGCCTTGGCAAATTCCGGCACTTTGCAGCGCTCAATTTCTGCGGGGTCGGTCAGGGTTCGCGGAAGCATTTCACCCGTTTCGTGCAAGGCAACTTGCGGCGTATGTTCGTGTACCCAATGGCTGCTAAAACCGATTGCCAGGATAAACGCCACGACGATTAGGCCTTCTATTTTGCTGCCCCCCGTATTCGGTGCAGGCGCTTGTTCACATACTCCGCCGGGGCAAAGTTCAGGTTTGTTGTTGAGCAATCGATAGACCGAACAACCGAGGCAAATGCCAAAAGCAGTTTCAAAGAACAAGAGTAATAGGCAGAGCGCGCACACAATCAAATTCACCGGCCCCATCACGTTGTTGATCACCACCAACAAGAACATGGTGAACGCCAGCGCAAAACCAATTGCCCACGCGAAGCGTTTCTGGGGCGCACCAACGTATTCGGGTTGCTGTTTGCGCACAAACCACTGCCCTAGAATCAGGCTGGGGGAATAACGCGGATTGATAAAAATACGAATCGTAAAATCAATCAGGAAGGCAATGACAAACATTCGCGTCAGTTGAAAATCGCCTACTAACCAAGCCTTCATAAATGACACGATAGCGAAAAGAAAAAAGATTCCAGCACTGGCGCGAACTGCACGTTCATTCAATACAGGCAGGTTGTAGCCGGGGATTTGCTGGCCAAATTGGAAGAGGGTGGAATTCATGGAATACGTGTTAAAAAGTGGGTAGGGCAGTATCGCGTATTTCTGTTGTGTGTCATAGCGCTGTTGATGGGGGCGATGAATCTTTGACCACTTCCGATATTGCCGTCGCAACGATTTCAACTTCTTCTAACGTCGTCATCCTGCCGACCGAAAGCCTGACAGCGCCCCTCGCACGACTCACATCGCATCCCATCGCTGCCAGCACTCCACTCACTGTATCTGTATCAGAGTGGCACGCCGATCCGACCGAGGCAACAACCCGGTCAGCCACGCGAGACAGTAAGTCTCGCCCCGATATACCTGGAAAGGAGACGTTCAAGGTGTTAGGCAAACGTTCTGTCGGGTGACCGTTGAGTACAAGACTAGGAAAAACCACCATCAGACGTTCGTGCAGCGCATCCCGGAGTGCCCGCAGATTTTCCGTCGCTACAGGAAGTCGTTGCCGAGCAACTTTTGCTGCCTCACCCAGCCCCACTATTAACGGCACATTCTCCGTGCCCGGACGCAAGCCGTGCTCTTGATTGGCACCAAACAGGATTGGCTTGATCGGCGTTCCTGAACGGACATATAGCGCACCAACACCTTTCGTGGCGTAGAACTTGTGGCCCGCCAAGGTCAGCAGATCGACACCCAGCGCATCGACATCCAACTCGATCTTCCCTGCCGCCTGCGCAGCATCGGTGTGGAACAGTACGCCCATCGGTTTGATGAGACGGGCGATCTCTGCGATCGGTTGAATCGTGCCGACTTCATTGTTCGCGTGCATGATCGACACCAGCGCCGTATCGGGACGCACGGCTGCGACAACAGCGCGGGGATCGACTCGCCCGTAACCATCCACCGGCACTACGGTCAAGTCCCAGCCCATGTCGCGCAGGTACAGTGCCGGCTGCATCACTGCCGGATGTTCGATCGCGCTGACGACAAGATGTCGCTTCGTTTGATCCAGTGCTCTTGCAACGCCGAGCAGAGCCAGATTGTTGGCCTCGGTCGCGCTGCCAGTAAAGACGATCTCATCGTCCTGTGCGTGGATTAGGGCAGCCACCGATGCCCGTGCTGCGGCGACAGCTTGTCGGGCCGAAATTCCATATGCATGCGACGACGAAGGATTGCCGAAGTGCACGTCCAGAAATGGCTGGATCGCATCGGCAACCTCCAGCGCAACTGGCGTTGTGGCGTTGTAATCGAGATAGATCGGTGGATTCATCATGCAGATTTCTCCAGTAGCCGCCGTTGACGCACAAGGGGTAAGGTGGTCAGCAGCGCAATGGCGAGCAAAGGCACTACCGTCAGGTTCAAAGTGATCCAACCAAATCTCTCATAGAGCCATCCGGCAGAGAGCGTAGCCAGAGCTGCCAATCCGAAAATAATAAATTCATTGATTGCCTGGACTTTCAATTGCTCGGATGGGCGATATGTCTGAGTGAGCAGCGATGTCCCACCGATGAAAGCGAAGTTCCATCCCACCCCCAACAGGATGAGTGCCGATAGGAAATGGAGGAAATCAAATCCAAGAAGAGTGATGCTGACATGGCCCAGCAGAAGAGCGAAACCGATCTGCATGATTCTTGGTGCACCGTAACGTTTGATCAACGAACCGGTGAAGAATGAAGGGGCGAACATCCCCACGACGTGCCATTGGATCACCGGCGTGACGCTTGCACTCTGCAAACCGCAGCCCAGTATGGCCAATGGGGTTGCCGTCATCACCATGATCATCACGGAATACCCGATGGCTGCGCCAAGAATGGAAGCCTGCAATGTGGGTTGTGCGAATATTTCTCTTAGAGGGCGTGGAACTTCAAAGCGTGGGATTTCGACTGGTTTGAGCTTAACCTGCGAAAGTAATGCAAGTGCGCCCAAGCTGAGCATCGCCTGTGCAATATAGGAGCCGACGAATAGATTACCGTCAATCCAGTCCCGCCCCCATTGTCCAAGTTGCGGCCCAAGGAAAGCAGCGACGACACCTCCAGCGATTACCCACGAGATCGCCCGACTAGCATGACTTGCTGCTGTGGCCTCCACGGCAGCAAAGCGATAGTAATTGGCAAATCCTTGATAGCTACCCAGAAGAAAATGCCCTATGACGAATAGCGCGAATGATTGCTGTTGGAGTGCAAACGCGCACAACAGGCTGCCGCCCAGTCCGAGGGTGGCGCCAATCAAAAATCCTGCGTGTCTCCCAAAATATCGCATCAAGATGGCTGCCGGCAAGGATGTAATTGCCGTACCGATCACCATCATGGCAATGGGCAACGTGGCCAGACTTTTGTCCGGTGCAAGTACGCCGCCGAGAATCGCTCCGAGTGCCATTGACATGACAATTGCCGATAGCATCAGTGCCTGACTGAACGCCAAGAGCAAAACATTACGTTGACCCGTGAACATATGTTTTTTCTGTCTGACGTGTCAGCGTAGTTCGGAATTGGAAGAAGACATCGTTTGGGTCATCATCCGTCCAATCATTTTTCCCGCGCGGTATAGGCGCAACTCCCCCGGCTGAAAGATAGTCCACGCTGCATTCTCATCCAGCGGTTCGGTGGCGACCACGACACTGTTGCCTTGAGTGGCGACGGATTGGTCTGAACCAGAGCGTTCCAAATAATGCAGTCGGTCATGTCCGTAGGCAATCAGATGTTCGCCTTCCGACATCAGAAAGTTGAACTTTCCAAGCGAAGCTACCAGCCCGCTCACCTCTGCCAGATTGTCTATCCAATTCGTCGGCTCTGCAAAAGACAGACCGTGAAATTGTTGCGCGATGCGGCCTAACAGATGGCAGAAAGCATATTCGGAGTCCGTTTTGCCCGTAGGGCAGCAGACTGGATTGTCCGCAGATGATTCGATGCCAACGATATCCGGCACCATACCGTTGTGAGCGAACACCCATTCCTTGCCGCAGCAGGTTCGCTGGAACGGATGGGTGTTATTCATGTTGATGACGGGAGGAAAACTCGCCTTACGCACATGGGCGATCATCAGACTTGAGTTTGTGGTGCCGCACAATCGTGCAAACAATTCGCTCTGATGCGCCGGGATAGGTTCTTTGGCAAGATGGAAGGTGTTGCCATCTTGCCATGCCATGCCCCACCCGTCAGGATTGTCTGCCAGTCGTCCGCCATGCAAGCGAAACGTGTTGAGTTCCCGTTCCATGTTCAAGGGGTGTGAGGACGACATGCCAAAGAGCTCGCACATTGGTCGACCCTATCGGAATTTGCGCAGATACCAAGATTCGAAGAATGCCTTGGCGCTATGCATCAGACCCATTGGGGGCAGAGCCATTTCGCTGTCCGGCGTGCGCCGCACCATCATGCCGGCATCGAGGCTGTCCACGATGCAGAACAGTTCCACCTTGAATGTCTTCTCTGGATTTCCACCATCCAGTTCCGTCAGCAGATTCTCCGCTGCCGTTTCTCCTTGCAAATCGGCCATGTGCGCCTGCTTGGGCATCCAGTCCGGCCCCGGGAAACTGCCGGAATCGCCCACGACATACACCGCAGGCATGCCTTCTACACGGCACTGCGCATCGGCTTTGATGAGCCCACCCGCTGAGCGTGGCAGGCCGGTATTGTCGAACCAAGCGTTGCCGGTCAAGCCGGGCATGAAGATGATGAGGTCGCTAGCGAACTCGCCGCCCTCGGTCTTCACTTTGTCTGCTTCAAAACCGACCAATTTCTGACCGAGCTGCTTGTCGATGTTGCGCTTGTCCATCTCCGCCATCAGGCGTTGTACCGCACGTTCGCCAAGGCGGTTGCCGGGGTTGGGCATTGGGTTGAAGAAGGTGAGGCCGATCTTGTCTCGCCGCCCTTCGCGGCGCAACTGGGTATCCAATCCGAATAGGAATTCGAAGATGGGGCCGCCGCGCATGGCGGACGGTTCGTTCGGGTTGCCCGCGAATCCGAGCGCGATGTTTCCCTGCTTGAGTGCGGCTACTCGGTCGCGAATCTTTTCGGCGGCAGCGATGCCTTCGCACGGCAGGATGGCATGTTCGATACCGGGCAGCTTCTTGATGAAGCGTCCGCCGCTGGCAATGATGAGTCCTTCGTTCACCACCTCGCCATTGTTCGTCAACACGGTGCGTCCGCTGTTCTCCAGACCGGTCGCTTCGCCCGCGAAGAAGCGCATGCGGTTATCGTTCAGGAAACGCTCAAGGGGGATACGCACGTCCTCTGCTTTTCGATTGCCGGAGGGTATCCAGATCAGGCTCGGCAGAAAGATCAGCTCCGCCTTGGGGGCGATGAGGGTAATCTCTACATCCGCATCAAGCGTTCGCAATTTGCGCGCCGCCGATAGCGCGGCAAAACCGGAACCGATGATGGAAATCTGTTTCATGTTTGGGCTCCTGCTGATTGCGGATTGATGCGTGGGTGAGTCTCTTCGCCGAACAGCCAGAGTACGCCTCCCGACAGTAACATTGAAACAGCGACGAACCAGAACGCCGCCTCCACCGACCCGCTGAAATGCGCCGCGATGCCTAAGCCGAGCGCGCCGATGCCGTAACCCAAGTCGCGCCAAAAGCGGTAGATGCCGATTACGTAATTGATGGAGACACCCGCCTTCTTCGCTTCCTCGATGTACCACTCCTCATCGCCCGCGACCACATCCACTGCCATGGATTTGCCTTTGGTGCCGCAGCCGAAGAAATACGACAGTGAAGATTCTTTTGTTGGTAGTTGTTTGAAGAACATTGTTCACTCCCTGGTTATCCGTTGATCGTTAAAACACTAGAACTTTGTCTGCCCACACCGTCCACTCGGCGAGTTCAGCCAAGGTGCTGCGGTGCGTTCCTGCTGCGATATCGTTCTCACTCATACCGCGTGCATCCATACAGGTGCCGCAGATGCCGACTTCGCCGCCGTGCCGGATCACATTGCCGAGCATCGTCTCCACGTTGTAAAAACCTGGCGGTACTTTCTGATTGTGGTGTGCTGCCGATGCAGCATCGCCGATCAAAAAGACGCGCACGGTGTTGCCTTCCATTTTGGAAACCGCACCCGCCAGACGCAGGCCGTTATAGGTGCGCTCGCTTCCATATGGGCCATCGTTGAGGATATAAAGGTGATTCATAGCGACCTCCTTAAGTTGGTTTACATTCCAGCGGATACTGGAATGATTAGGCGCCATCTGTCATTATGTGTCAAGATAAATTATAGTCATTCCCATACACTCCAATCATTAATGGACTAATGCCATGAA
>JBAYTV010000067.1:0-7601 GCA_041675405.1 Sideroxydans sp.
CAACCCGATGAACTCGATCTTGATATCGTCCTCGTTGAATCCGGATAGGCGAATCATGTCACGCGCAAGATCAACGATCTTCACAGGCTCACCCATCTCTAGAACGAATATCTCACCGCCCTTTCCCATGTAACCCGCCTGCATCACCAACTGTGCCGCCTCGGGAATGGACATAAAGAAACGAGTGATCTCGGGGTGTGTCACCGTGATCGGTCCGCCTTTGGATATCTGCTCGCGGAACTTGGGTATGACACTGCCGTTACTACCCAGCACATTGCCAAAGCGCACGATGATGAATTGCGTCACCCCCACCCCAGCCCTCCCCCGCTGGGAGAGGGAGATATCGTGTTGCAACCCTTGGCACACCATCTCGGCCATACGTTTGGAAGCACCCATCACATTAGTGGGATTCACTGCCTTGTCCGTAGAGATGAGCACGAACTTCTCTGCGCCGAATTCTTGTGCACATCGTGCGACTTGCCATGTGCCGAATATGTTGTTGCGCACTGCCTGCCAAGCGTTATTTTTTTCCATCAGCGGCACGTGCTTGTAAGCTGCCGCATGGAACACCACACTCGGCCGGTGTAGTCCGAACACTTGACTCAGACGCGCCTTATCCCTCACATCGCCTGCTAAATAAACAATATCCAAATTTGGACAGAGTTGTCCGAGTTCCTGCTCGATGGTGTACAAGGCAAATTCATTTGCTTCATACAACACCAATGCGCGAGGGGAGAAGCGTGCGATCTGCCGGCACAACTCCGAGCCGATGGACCCCCCTGCCCCAGTGACCATTACGACCTTACCGGCCAACTGCTCACGCAATCCAGCATCGTCCAATTGCACGGCATCACGTCCAAGCAAATCTTCTAATTCAACGGCTCGCAATTGCGAAATAGTCACGCGCCCACTCAACAAGTCCTCGAAGGAAGGTACCGTCAGCGCCTTGACGTTTGCTTCGGCACATAACTCAATAGCGCGCTTGCGCTGCTGGTGCGATGCTTTAGGCATCGCAATGATGACTTGCCGCACCCCGAAGCGATCAGTCCACTTTTTAAGTCCGTCCAACCCACCCAACACACGAATCCCGTTAAGCGTGCGCTCGTGGCTATCTACATCGTCATCTAGAAAACCAACCAACCGCAACTCTTTCCCCCTAAGTAACTCTTTGGAAAGATTCACAGCCGCATCGCCCGCACCTAATATCAGCACGGGCTCACCTCCCAACTTGACGACTCCGTGAAGTCCCTGCTCTTTCCATACACGATAAACAAGCCGACTTCCTCCCATCATCAAGATGAGCAAGATAGGATCGATAACTAATACCGAGCGTGGCGCGACAGCAGTACTACCCATCCATAGCACCAATGGCACTGCCGCTGCCGCAAACACGATAGCGACCAGAATCTGCCGCAGATCAGATAGGCTGGCGTAGCGCCAAGCACCTCGGTATAGCCTGAATTGCCAGAACACCAGCAGTTGAAATGGAACGACCCAAAGCAAGCTATTGGATAGCTGCAATAGATATTCATTTGGAATATCGAAATTGAAACGAAGCAAATAAGCGAACACCCAAGCGACTGCGGCAGCAACTGTATCGTGCAGCAACGCCAAGCTAGTTCGGATATTCGGTCTTAGCTCACCCAGCATTTTTTTGCATTCCTTCGATCTTCTTGCAGTACGAGTCTGCCATCATCAACATACCCAGATAGGCCGCTATCCAGATGAATACGATTCCCGCTTGTGTGGTCGCGTCTTGGCTCGTACCCCACAGCGCTGAGATACCTGATACGAACATCAACAGATAGGCAATCAACGCTAGCTTCCTATGTCCCCATCCATTTCGAACAAGGCGCTGATAATAATGACTGCGATGCGGTAGCGTGATTCTCTCCCCCTTACGCAAGCGGCGCAGCATCGTAACAGTTGCATCGACCACAAATGGCGAAAACACCAATAACGGGAACCAAACTGGCCAGCAGAGTTGCAACCAACCCCACACACCAAAGCATGCCGCCAAAAATCCGAGAGGGATGGATCCAGCATCGCCCATGAATATCCTAGCCGGATGAAAATTGAAGACAAGGAAGACCAGGGTTGCCGAAGCTACGGACAGAGTCATCATGGCGATCGAATCGTTTCCACTCATCAATGCGGCGACCCCATACGCACTGAAGCCAAACAAAGCCATGCCCCCAGCTAAGCCATCTGAGCCGTCCATGAAATTGTATAGGTTAGTCATCCACACAAAGAACAGCAGAGCCGGAAACAACCATATCCAGGAAACGCCCAAGCCATACGAAACGATCAGCGCGGCAATGAAATGACCAATCAAGCGAATCCTTGCCGACAAACCGCGCAAATCATCAATGAGTGACAATATGAATAGACCAAACAGTGGCAGTAGCAGCCACCATGGTAAATATTGGGCCAGCAACGACCATCCCCCAGCTATACCCAGCATGAATGCAACGCCACCGGTGCGCGGTGTCGGCACATCATGCAGCGAACGTTCATTTGGAATGTCATTGATGAAATGGCTCTTGAACCGTAACAGCAACAAAGTGATCAACAATGTTGCAACGGCAGAAACGATTGGCGGAAGATAAGACATTGGCTCTACCAATTCATGTGTTGCTCAAACCGGAATGGGTTCGATAATTACCAGCTTCAATACAAAGCACCACAATATTATTCAAAGACGAGTCTCCTTGCGAAACCAATCCGCCGTCACTTTCAAACCATCCTCAATCGAATATCGCGGAACCCAACCTAGCTCTTTTCGTATCTTTGCATTTGAAACCTGCAAGGAACCAAGCAAGCGACTCACCTTGTCGCCACGACCCATCAATAATGCCAAAGCACGCATCAAACTGATAGGGAAATAAAATAGTCTGGATTTGCAAGACATAGCTTTGGCAATCATACGAATAAGCTCTGCTGTAGAAACGTCTTGCCCATCACTCACCAGATAGGTCTGCCCAGAAGCATTGGGGTGAGTCGCACACAGAATCAAAGCATCGGCGAGATTATCCACATATAGTAGGCTCCGTCCATTGCTTACAGCACCTAATGGCAGCGGAAGGCCACGCGACACCCCGCGCAACAAGCTCAAGAAATTCCCCCCCACACGAGCACCATATATCAATGGAGGGCGCACGATCACAACCTCCAACCCCGTCTCTTGAGCTATTTTGAGTAAAGTCTGCTCTGCTTCCCACTTGGATATTCCGTAGGCATCTTGTGGTGCTGGCAAATCATCTTCTGTAAATGGTTTACCTTCTGACGACTGCTCACCGTTCACTTTCACAGAGCTAACAAATACCAATCGTTTCACTCCTGCCTTCACTGCTTGATAAGCCAGATTGGCGGTTCCTTCGACATTTGTCTTGAGAAACTCCGACATCGGGTCTACGGCTTTGTCATTCATCACATGCACGCGAGCTGCACAATGAATAACAACATCAACCCCATCAAGCGCCCGCACCCAATCAGTCGTTCCGTCTATCTCACCCACGATCGTCGCTTCGACACGTGGCTGTAATTGAGAGTTGGTACGTAGCGCCCCCCTGACCAAAAAACCTTGACGAATCGCCACATCAGACAAGGCACTACCAACGAATCCATTTGCCCCAGTAATAAGCAGGCGCAAAACTGTTTGCGAAGAATTATATTGTTCCATAATGAGTTAAATGCTTAGCGCTCTCTAGCGAGATAAGGGATGGATTATAATGTGCATCCTTAAATAGCTATGCAAAGATGCGTGGCATATTGACCAACACTTATAGAACTGCACACATGCCAGATTCTCACTATCAAAATTTGCGGGACAATGAAATCACCCTCCATGAGATTTGGGGAGTGACAACCCGGCATAGATTTTTAGTCATTTCATTTCCCGTCATTGCGATTGTGATTGCACTAATAGTGACTAGCGTATTGAAACCTCAATGGGAAGCTGTCGCCCTCATTCGTATCGGGCAAATCGGCTCTAAACAGCAATTGATAGAGCCTACAGCACGGGCAATTGAGAGAATCAAACTTGAGGACTTCAAAATCAGTGTTCTGAGTAAATTAGGACTTCCGACGAACAGAGAAAATGCAGAAAGTGAACTTTATCTGGACAAACTAAAAATCGAAGTCGCTGCAGCTTCAGATTTAATTCGAATCACGACCAGAGGCCACTCCCCGGAGCAAGCCAAGCAATTCGCAGAGGCGACATTATCAACAATAGCTGAACAACATGCTGAACTGGCAGAACCCTCAATAAAAAGACTGACTGAACATATTCGACAACTGCGCAAAGAGCTCGCACTCGAAACATCACAGCAAGAAATAGCTAAACGAGCATTAGCCAAGAATCTTGATTCCCAAGATAAATTCATGGCGAATGTCGTATTAGCCAACGCTATATATCAACGCGATGAAGGGATTCGTAGCCTCAAGAGTGAATTGCAAAACAGCGAAGAACAGCTTGACCCTCTCAAGACATACCCGACATCCTTTTTGCAGGGCGTCTATGTTACTGACAAACCTGTAATGCCCGCAATCAAGTGGATCATCCCTCTCGCCGGCATATTCGGTTTGTTAGCTGGTTTGTTTATTGCATTCCTCTTACACGGCCTGCGCACACCAAATAGAGAATCCACCGTGGCTGTCGCTCTTAAATGAAGATGGATTTTTTAGACGCAAACATCAGCCGTACATCTTCACAATCAAGCAGCCTCCGAATTCCGCCCCCACGCTGTGGACGGCCATCAGTACATCATCGATTGCAATCTTTGCATTAAAAATGCGGATTCCCACACATTTGATGGTCGCCGCTAGCGCTTGGACAAGCCGACTCATCATGGCCTTTGTTCAGTTCGCAAGTATCCGAGTCCTGATGAATGGGCTTGGCATCGAGCAATATGCCATATTTGCATTGCTGACTGCTCTTATGGGTTGGTACATGTTGGCCGACATGGGTATTGGCTTGAGTTTACAAAACAATATTTCTAAACGACGTGCACAGAATCACCCCTACGATGACTACATCACCGCCACTCTATCCATAGCTATTTTCTTGTTGTTTTTCACGATACTCGTCCTGTATTTCGCAAGTCCGTATCTGGCACCCACCTACCTTAAACAATTTGTTCAACTTGATGATGCAGCCAAGGTGCAGCTTTTCTTTATTACTGGCGCATTGTTCATCGGCGCCGCCATTGGTGGGATAAGTTACAAAATATGGTATGCAGAGCAAAAAGGGTATTTTGCAAACATACTGCCTGCCGCTGGTTCGCTCATTGGTTACGTTGGCATTATGTTCGTCAATGATAGCGAACTGCCTAATAAGCTTTTGCTCAGCCTAATCGTCTTCTTAGCTCCCTCCGCCTTACTGCCTCTTGTGGCAGTTGTTTTGCAAGGCATCAAACATATAAAAAACAGCTATGGCAAATTGACGCCCGATATATTCACAACAAGCATTAAGCAGGCTTTGAATTTTTGGTTTCTGCTACTTATTACCTCAATGTCGCTACAAATCGATTACCTAGTCATCTCGCAGTTCCTCAAAGCTGAAGATATCGTTGTTTACAACCTGAGCACTAGGATCTCTTGGTTCATATTGTTTCTCTATGTTTCTGCACTGACTGCACTGTGGCCCATTTTTTCTGAAGCAATAGCCCAAAATAATTGGGCATTAGTAAAGAGCCTTACAAAAAAATATCTGGGCTTTGGCCTAGTATTTGCGTTTACCTGCTCTCTTCTATTGGTTTGGCTGATGCCCATTGCAGTCAGGTTCCTAGCACCTAATGAAACTATCATCATTCCTGTTATGTTCATCCTCTTGCTTGGAATCTATCAAGTACTCCGTGTTTGGACTGATACTTTCACAATGATTCTGCAAAGCATGAGTGACTTGAAACCGCTCTGGATCGTAGGACCTTTCCAAGCGATTCTATCAATCACTCTCCAGTGGCATCTCGCTCAATCAATGGGGCTTTATGGGATAATCCTCGGCAACATTTTGTCGTTTGCGCTAACTTCCGCTTGGTTCCTACCGCGAGCAGTTATGAGACATTACAAAAACAGTACCGTATAAGACTGCTCGCAGCAGCGACCTTGACCTGAGGTTTTACTCTTTCCACACAAATATGAAAAATATGGTGCTGCAATATGTCTGAATTAAGTGGGGATAATTACATACGCTGGAAGAATTGGGAGGCAGAAAATTTCGCTCACGCCAGTTCCGGTGCGGTCTTCTACTTCACACAATTCTTTAAGCGTCATCCTGTCTTGCGAAAGCAGAGTGAAGTACTTGAGATCGGCTTCGGCAACGGCGAACTATTGGGATACTTAAAAGATCGCAATCACAAGGTGGTGGGTGTAGAGATCAATTCCTATTTGGTAGAAAGGGCAACTCAAGCCGGATTCGAAACCTATGCTGGACTCGTTTGGGACATTTCAGAGTTGCAGAGCCACAAATTCGATTCGATATTCGCCTTTGATGTCGTAGAGCACATGACACAAACAGAATTAAATGCGTTTTTCTCGTGGACACAATCACACCTTAAAAGTGATGGAAGATTGATCCTCAGATTTCCTGAGGGAGCCTCCCCTTTTGGACTGGCCTATCAAAATGGTGATTTCACACATGTCACCAGCTTGACTGCAAGCAAGATCAATTCTCTTTGCGAAATGAATGATCTAAAGCTACTTTCTTACAGTGACGAATTCCTGAGATCAAATCAATTGTGCTCATACGGTTTGATTGGCAAGCTGGCATTACTAATACTGCAGGCTTATGCAAAAATACTAAGGACAACGATGCGCATTCTCTTTTACCCTTTGTCCTTAGACGTAAGGTTCAGCACGAATAGCATCGCCGTGATCTCCCCGACCAATAAATTAGCTGATTGATGATATGCATGTAATTTACGACGGTCGTGTGATGGCCTACCAATACACTGGCCTTGGCCGGTTCACCGGCGATCTGTTATTCACCTTGCTAGATATGAGTCCTGATGATGGAGTCAGGTATACGGTAGTCATTTGGGAAAACCCCGCATCGCAAGAAGAGAATTTCTATTATGCAAGATTAAAACAATATGAATCCAAGGGATTGTGCAAGATATTGTGCGTCCCCTGCAAACCAGTATCTTTGAGTCAACACTTCACACTGGCACGCCATATAAACGGGCTCGGCGGCGACGTCTATTTTTATCCGCATTTCGATTTACCATTGGGTATCAATATACCTTCCGTTCTCATGATCCATGATCTATTCCCACTCAAGGTACCTGGCTACATCACCCGAAATCCGGGTTTGAAGATCCTGTATTTCAATTTGATGTTGCGATGGGTGGTGCGCAAATCCGCTTTTGTCTTTGCTTTATCCGAGACCAGCCGCAAAGATTATCTAGGCGTGGTGGGAGAACGTTTTTCTGACAAAGTGGGGGTGTCACTCGCAGGCCCTATCGTCAAACATGTACCTGTTGATCCGAGCTTTTCCCCGAGCTTTTCATTGCCAGAAAAATTCCTACTATATGTAGGCGATAGACGCCCTCATAAAAACATAAAACGCATCATCGACCTCTTCACTCTTCTCAAGGAAACGA
>JBAYTV010000068.1:0-7580 GCA_041675405.1 Sideroxydans sp.
CACCTTCGGCCACCAGCTTGTCGTAGTGGGTGCGAATCTCGGTGTTCAAGCGGTCTGGCAGCGGTGCTTCCACGATCCAACTGCGGATGGTGCGGCCTGCTTCAGCCAGTGCCGATACGTCATCCACGTTCAGTGTGGAGAGTCGCTCTTCGATACGCTTGTCCAACTCGCCATGCGCCAGAAAGTCGCGGTAAGCCTGCGCCGTGGTGGCAAAGCCGCCGGGAACGAGAACGCCGGAAGAACTCAGGTTTGAGATCATCTCGCCGAGCGAAGCGTTCTTTCCGCCCACCTCGGGAATGTCCGCGATACCGAGGGACTGGAATGGGATGACGTAGGGCTGCATAACTATCTCCTGAATTTAAAATGCATTCGACTTGCTTGACTCGCCAAGTGGCAACTTACATCTCTTAACTTACAGATTTCTTGCATTGCGCTTCACCGCACTTGTGATTGCCACATCCGCAACCTTCACCTTCTTCGCGCAAGGGGCCGAACTCGGGATGGCGTTCGGCATAACGCCTGGCGGCATTGCGCACCAAGATGAACGCAGTCATCAGCGCCAGCACGATCAAAATGGTTTGTACGTAGATCATTCTCCACCTCCCAATCCGGCGAATCCCATGAAGGTCAACGACAGCAATCCGGCCAAGATGAGCAATAGCGCGGTACCCTGCACCAGAGTCGGCACGTTCGCCAGTTGCAGGCGTTCACGTAGCGATGCCATCAACACCAAAGCCAGCGTGAAACCTGCGCCGCCGCCCAAGGAGAAGGCCAGCGATTGCGCGAAGTCATAGTCGCGTGCCGTCTGGAACAATGCTACGCCCAACACCGCACAATTGGTGGTGATGAGCGGTAGATAGATGCCCAGCGCGCGGAACAGGGCGGGGCTGTATTTCTTCATCACCATCTCCACTAGTTGCACCGAGGAGGCGATGACCACGATGTAGGAGATGAGGCGCAGGAAATCGAGGTGGAACGCGCTCAACAACAGGTTCAAACCGTAGGCGCACAGCGAGGCGACCAGCATCACGAAAGTGGTGGCGATACCCATCGGAAAAGCTGTAGCCAAGCGACCGGACACACCCAAAAACGGGCACAGCCCCAAGAACATCGCCAACACGAAATTGTTGGTGAGCAGGGTGGCGATGAAGATCTGGCTCAATGACTCATTCATGTGCAGCTCCTTTCTCCGAACGACTGCGCATGAGCGAGAACAGTAACAACCATCCGCCCAATACGAAGAAGCCGCCGGGTGGCAACACCATCACCACCCAAGGTTGGAAGTGTTCACCGAACAGCGAGAATCCGAGCAGTTTGCCTGCACCCAATATCTCGCGCGTCGCACCCAAGGCCAGCAAGCCGATGCTGAAGCCGATGCCCATGCCCATCGCGTTGATTACCGCCTTGAGCGGCGGGTTCTTGGAAGCATGCGCTTCGGCACGCCCCAAGATGATGCAGTTCACCACGATGAGTTGGATGAACGCGCCGAGCGCTTCGTACAGCGACAGACTCACCGCTTGGATGATGTAGTCCACCAACGTCACGAAGGTGGCGATGATGACGATGTAGGTGGCGATGCGTACTTCCTTTGGCACTAGGTTGCGGATGAGCGACACCAACAGACAGGAGCTGACCAACACGAACAGCGTGGCGATACCCATCGACACCGCGTTCACCGCCGAGACGGTGACCGCGAGCGTGGGACACATACCCAGCACCATGACAAACACGGGGTTCTGCCGCCATACACCTTCCATGAAGGTGTCGAAGGTGATGCTTTCATCAACAGGTTTGTTGGCGCTCATGCGGGGACTCCTTGCGACTGTTGAGACTCACACCTCCCCTTTTGATAAAGGGGGATTGAGGGGGGTTTGGGTGAGATTTTCACAAAGTCTAAATCCCCCCTAGCCTCCCTTTTTCTAAGGGGGAAACAGAGGGCTTCGCAGGAATGATTAGGCAGAACTTTCATCTCACTTCCCCCCTTTCACGATCTCTTCGATATGTGGCACTAACAGCGGCATCAACTTTTGCGCACTCTCATTGATACCGCGACCGACCGCTTTGGATGTAACGGTCGCACCCGCGATGGCGTCGATCTCCCACGCGTTCTGCTTAGTGCCGTGTTTCACGATCTTCACCGCATTCGCCAGTGCGGTCATCTCGGCGTTCACGCGTACATCCAAAGCATCGAAGTTCTTGAGGAACGCTTTGTCGGTGATGATCTTGTCGCCGATGCCGGGCGTCTCGCGCATGGACACCACACCGATGCCGATGATGCACTGGCACTTCGTATCGTAGCCATACAACACGCGCACAATGTCGGCGTAGCCTTTGCCAGCAGCTTCTGCCGCGATGCCTTTCAACGCACCTGCCGAATCGTAAGCGCCGTAGAACTTCATACCCCCTTCCGGCACATTGCCTGTCAGTGGCTGGATGCCGCTAGGTGTGGCCACGTATTCATTCACCTTAGCCGCGCCAGGCAGTACTTTGAACACCGCGCGCTCGACCATGATGCGTTTGTTGTTGGCGATCGCGTCCTGCGTACTTTCATAAGCGGCCACGATGAGCACGCCGCAGATGCTGGCGACCAATCCCATGGTGACGATCATCTTGTTGCTGGGGGTGGTGTGCACTGGCGTTGGTTCGCTCATGGCTTTTCCTTTCCAGTGCCATACACACGAGGCTGGGTGTAGCGGTCGATGAGCGGCGTCAGGGCATTGCCCAGCAGGATGGCGTACATCACACCTTCCGTGAGACCGCCGAAGTAACGGATGATAACCGTCGTCACGCCGATGATCACGCCGTAGATCCACACGCCGACGGGGGTGACGGGGGAGGTCGCCATGTCGGTCGCCATGTAAATCGCACCCAGCATCAGACCACCTGACAGCAGCACGAAGAGCGGGGTGGGGTAGTGGGTCGGATCGACCAGTTGGAACGCCCAAGCAGTGAGTGCTGCCGAGCCCAGTACCGCAACGGGGATGCGCCAGTCCATGAATTTGCGGATGGCGAGATACGCGCCGCACGCAAAGATGAGCAAGGCGGAGGTCTCGCCGGCCGAGGCGGTCACCGCGCCAGTCAGCAGATCATGTGCCGAGGCGGAAACATTCTCGAACTTCCACCGCGCCAACGGTGTCGCGCCAGTGAAGGCATCCACCCCTTGTTGTTTCACCCAGCCCACGATGTCGGGCGGCATCATCAGGGGGGCGGTGAAGGTGGTGGGTACGAACTCGCTGAAACGGTTGGCGGAGAAGGCGGGAACCCAAGTAGTGATGGCGACAGGGAACGCCGCTTGCACGAACGCACGGCCGACCAAGGCCGGGTTGAACGGGTTGTGTCCCAACCCGCCGAACATCGCTTTGCCGATGGCGATAGCGACGAAGCCCGCCACGATAGCCATCCACAAGGGGAAGGCGGGGGGCAGGGTCAGCCCCAACAGGATGCCGGTGATGGCCGCACTCCAATCGCCCAGTGTGTTCGCGTTGCGATTGAGCAGACGTTCAGTGGTGAGACAGGTGGCGGTGACGGTGAGCAACAGTGCCAGTGCAGACAGGCCGTATTGCCACACCGAGAAGCCGCAGATGGGCAACATGGAATACACCACGTTGCGCATGATGGTGGGTACGCTGTGTCCGCTGTGCTGATGGGGAGCGGCGCGCAGCTCGATACGATGTTTGCTCACGTCACCTTCTCCCGGTTCTTAAGAAAATACTTGGCGACACGAAATTGTTGCACCAGGGGAATATGTGAGGGACACACATAGCTGCAACAGCCGCATTCGAAACACTCGCCAAGCATAAACTGTTCTGCCATCACGCCATACTCACGTTTGGCAGCCAACAATCCCATTTGTGTGGGATTCAATTTCTTCGGACAGGCATTCACGCATTCTCCGCAATGGATGCAAGGGTAGATCTGGGGCGGTTCCGCATCCTTCTTGCCGAAGGCCAACACGCCACACACGCCTTTGGTGATAGGCACATCGACGGAAGGGATGGTCGTCCCCATCATCGGGCCACCCAGGATGACTTCCCGTGCCGTACTGCGTGCGCCCACATGTTCGAGCAGGAAGCGCAGCGGGGTGCCGATAGGCACGATGTAGTTGCCGGGGCGTTCCACCGAGGGGCCCGCGATGGTGATGACGCGCTCGGTCATGCCTTCGCCCAGCGGCAGCAGTCTGCCCACGTAGGCGAGGGTCATCACGTTGTTCATCACCACACCGACGGCGGAGCTGCGTTTGCCCGCGGGCACTTCGCGCCCGAGCAGGGCTTTGATCAATGTCTCGGCTGCACCTTGCGGATATTTGGTCGCTACGACTTGGATGGATACCGAGCCGTCGGCAGGCAATGCTGCTTCCAAAGTGGCGACCGCATCCATCTTGTTGTCCTCCACCGCGATGATGGCGTGGGGTGCGCCACACACGCGGCGTGCGTACTTGATGCCGGTCATCACATCGTTCGCCCGCTCCAACATGAGGCGATGGTCGCAGGTGAGAAAAGGTTCGCACTCGACACCGTTCGCTATGAGCGTGTCGATCTTCTTGCCTGCGGGCGGTATCAGCTTGGCATGAGTGGGGAAAGTTGCCCCCCCTTTGCCCGCGACCCCGATCTCTTGCATCACCAGAGCCAGTTCACGCCCGCGCAATTCTTCCAAGTCGTGCGGGTTGCGCACCTGCACTTCTTGGGTATCGGCTTCGTACACGCGGATGACGATGCACATCTCCATCTCGCCGTTGTCCGAGGGCATGGGTTCCAGTGCCTCGATGATGCCCGTCGCCGGCGCGTGAATGGGGAGCGAGAACATCCCATCCGGCTTGGCGATAAGCTCACCGCGCAACACTTCCTGCCCCACGCGCACGATGGCGATCGCGGGCTTGCCGATGTGTTGCTCCAGCGACACATACAGCTTGGGCGCGAACGGGAACCGGCGGATCGGCAGGTGCCCGGTCTCTTTGTGATAGAGCGGGTGTATGCCGTGATCGAAGGTCGGCGTGCGGTTTAGGAAAGGGAAGCGCATGTTCATCTCAATTGAACTTCGCCGCACGCGCTTTCAATTTATCGATGTTTGCTTCGTTACTGTTCCAAGGCGTGCCCGGATGAATGACGCCCGCCGTGCATTTCTCCGCAGCCTTCACGATGTCCAAGAATGTGCCAGCCTTCGGATTGACGATGATGGCTTTCTTCTGATCGTTATAGGCGAATATCTTAGGGTTGATGTTCATGCACTCGTCGCATGCTGTGCACTCGGGGGTGTCGATGAATACGGCTTCGTAGTCCGCCGCATTGGACGCAGCGGGGACGGCCACAGTGGCGGGAGAGCCTGATACCGCTCCACTCGTGCCTGACGACAACATCTGAATCAACTCTTGACGCACGCGGTTGGCGATAGTCTCCTCATTGCCTACCGCTCGACCTACGCCAGCCAAATCCTTGAGCTGCTTCCAGAACTGTATACGCTCTTCACATGACAGCACGATCTCTTTCGAGACCAGTACGCGCATCAGATGGTTCTTCTTGTCCACCGACCAGATGAAAGGGAACTTGCCGTCGCGCTCATCTTCCGACATTTGCAGGAAGTCGCCCAGCAACACCATGTCGTCGTTCCATGTGTCCGCCGGCGCTTTCTTGAACTGCTTGGCGAAGCGGCCTTCGGTCAGGGCGAAATCGGCAAAGGTCATCGGTAAGACCATTGACTGCAGATTGCCAGCCTCGTCCCTGTAGTCGAGTTTGTACTCCGGCCAATCAAAATCCAGTGATGGATTGCCTTCCAGCGTGACGCACTCGGAGAAGGCGACGCCGGCATCGGGATCGAAGCGGAACAGGGGGAAGGCGCGCGATTCGACCGCCATCTTGCTCTGCGCCACTGCGCTGTTGTCACCCACGCCATGCTCCGGAGGGCACACGGCATAGACGTTGAACAGGGCGGGACGGCGACTGTTAAGACCATCGATGAAGCCTTCCAACAGATGCGTGGTGTTGGAGAGCGAGCCTTGCAGGATGAACGAGGTGCGGTGCGCCATACCGATCAGGCTGATCTCTTTGCGGCTCTCGGACTTGCCGTGCTGGCTTGCGCCGTAGGGTGACATGTCGGCCACTTGGCCGATGAAGCCGGAGGTGCAGGCTTGGCCGCCGGTGTTGGAATATACCTGTGTATCCACGATGAACACTTTGATCGGCTTGCCCGACATGAGGGCGCGTGACAGATTCTGGAAGCCGATATCGAACATCGCACCGTCGCCACCTATCGCCACCACGGGTGGGCACAGATGGAATTCTTCGTCGCTCAACTGTTCCCAATTGAAGTGGGTGAAGAACTTGTCGCTGTCTTCGGGCACATAACCGCTTGCCAGTTCCATCTCGACTTGGCGTACCGCCTTGAAGCCTTCCACCATCTTTGCCATGTGTCCTTCGAACACACCCATCGCGACGGAAGGCGAGTCTTGGAACAGATGCGATGTCCATGGGAATGGATAGGGGTTGAACGGATAGGTCGAAGCCCACACCGAGGTGCAACCGGTGGAGTTGATGATGCCCATCTCGGCACGGCCCTGCTTGGTCGAGCCTTCCACATAACGCCAACGCAGGTCTTTCAACTTCTCCAACATCTGCGTCACGCGCTTCAGCCATTGCGGGTCGATCGGCTCGGCGGGATTGCGCGCGAGTAAAGTCTCGCTCAAATTCGCTAGCGTTAAATCATGCCCGCTGTGATTTTTGATGGCTTGCATCAAGCCGTCGGTGTCGGCCAGATTGACCGTGCTACCGAGACGCAGGCGGATGTGGTTCTCCAGTCCGGTGATGAGCGTGTCCAACTTGCTCACGAACTTCTTCACACGCGGTTGCATCAGTGCAGTCACGGTGGCGGTGAACAAGTGGATGGCTCCCTTCTCGCCGCAACCCAAGCAGGCACCGTCGCCGCTGGCGAGGGATTGGTAGTTGTGTTTGTTGAGTAATATGGTCTCCAGTGCGCCGACCTTCTCGTCCAGATCGTCGATACGGCTGAATTGTGGCGGTGTCGTTGGCAAGTCCAGCCATACGCTCCAGTCGTCGCGCAATGTCTGGATGGCTTCGTTGGTTTGCGTCACCATCTTCAATGCATTGTCGTCGCACACATCCACGCAGAGGGCGCAGCCCTTGCAAGTGTAGGGATTGATGGTGATAGAGAACAAGCCACCGCTGCCTTTTTCTTTCTTCTCTTTTTGCGTCCAGTAAGGTTTTGTGGTGGCGAATTTGAAGCTGCCGATACCGTCGCGCAGCAGGTTTAATTCGACTTCCAAGCGTGCGCGTTCGTCACCCGCCGTCGTGTCTTCCGCGAAAGCCTCGGTGATGGCATTTGCCAGCAGGGTGCGCACATCCAACCCATCTTTATCCAATGACGCACGCAACTTCTTCTCGATGGTGCGACTGAATTTGCGCAGGAAGCGTGTGGGGCGTCCGCTCGTCTCGATCTTCTGGATGACGCTGTTGAGCACGTCGCCCGGAGTGGTGACTAAGCCGGGGATGGCGCTGTCTGGACATTGGGTGAAGCACTCACCGCAGGCAGTGCAGTTCTCGGCAATCCACTCGGGGTATTCGAAACGCACC
>JBAYTV010000069.1:0-7558 GCA_041675405.1 Sideroxydans sp.
AGTCAAGATGACCTGCACTATGCTTTTCAGTGGCGTTTGGCTGGCATCGGCATAATCCGCCATGCGCGCCAATTCATCCCACGCCTTGCGTCCGTTGATGGCCGAGATATGTTTCACCCCCATCGCCTCCAAAGTCTTGGCGATCTGGTTGCGTGCAACGGAAGAATCGTCGGCGAAGAACACGGTGCGGTCTTCTTTGCCCAAATGCTTCACTGACTTGAAGATGATGTCGTCAGACCCGAAATGCCCTGTCTCAGACAGCACTTTTTCCACGTCGAGCATCATCACCAGCCGTTTGTCTTTCAGTTCAGTGATGGCAGTCACCAGACCGCCCATTTCAGCCGCCAACATCTCCGGCGGCACACGCATGGCAGACCAATCCAAGCGCAGGATGTTATCTACCGACTTAACGAGGAACCCCTGGGTATGACCGTTGTATTCGGTGACGATCATGATGTCTAACTTGCCATCGGCTTCCATACCGATGTACTTGGCCAAGTCGATCACTGGCACCAATGCACCACGCAGACTGACCATCCCCTCGACCGAGGGTGGCATCTCCGGCGCGCGCGTGATGGCGGGGATGCGCATCACCTCACGCACCTTGAACACGTTGATACCGAAAGTCTCCTCGCGCCCGGTTCGCAAGTCTTTGCCGAGCGAGAACATGAGGATCTCCAGCTTGTTGGTGCCCGCCAGTTTTGTTCGAGCATCGATGTTTTTTAATAGGTCTGACATTTGATTCTCCTCGCGCCGCTTCGCGCTTACCGTGCACATGTAAGCAGACAACTGAATATAATTCATCGAACAACTATGCTTGCGCACCTTAATTCGATTGTTTTAGCTTTACGCGTGGGCACAAATGCGTGCCCACCCTACCCGTCTAGACCTTGAATCGGCCAACTGCCCCACTCAGTTCTCTGGCAAGCTGCTCCAATTTCACGATCTCTTCTGTATTGGAATCCACGGCCGCATGATTCTCTTCCGACATCTGCGCGATCTTCTCCACGTTGCGCGCGATCTCGGCACTGGCCAGACTTTGCTCGTTGATCGAAGAAGCGATGTCGTTCACACCATGGCTCGCCTTCTCAACGGCCGCCCCCGCCCCGGTCAATATTTCGGACACTTGACCTACCTGTTGTTGCGTCGCTTGTAGAGAACGCAAACCTTGCTGCACCGTGGCTTCCACATCCCCCGATTTTTTGTTCAAAGAATTTGTCACCTGATCGATCTCGCTGGCGGATTGCGCGGACTTCTCAGCCAGCTTACGCACCTCGTCTGCCACCACGGCAAAGCCGCGCCCTTGCTCGCCCGCACGTGCCGCTTCGATAGCCGCGTTCAAAGCCAACAAGTTGGTTTGATCGGCGATCTCCTTCACCTGCTGGGTCATGCCGGCAATGGCACGTGTGCTATCCACAAACTCTTTGACCGATCCGGCAATTTTGTTCACTGCATCCTGCACGGTCTGAATCTCGCCCACCATCGCGGTCACGCTTTGATTTCCCTGCTGGGTCTGGCTCAAACTTTGAGCAGACAACTTGCGCACATCTTCTGTGTTGGCGGCCACCGAGTTGATGCTGACGGTGATCTCTTCGACTGCTGCGGCAGTCGAGGCGGCTGCCTCACTTTGCGCTTGCGATCCTTTCGATATCTGCAATGAGGCGGAAGAAAGATTGGTGGCCGAATTCGACACCGCACTGGCGTTGTTATTGACCTGACGTATGATGGTGGAGAAACCGTCGATCAATCCATTGAACGCCGTGGCAGCTTGCCCAAGTTCATCCTTGCCATGCACTTTGACCCGCGCAGTCAGATCACCGTCCGCCGCCATCTTCACCATCGTCCCGCGCAGATCGCCTACTGAGGTATTGATCCCCGACACGATTGAATACCCGAACAAACCACCCAAGAGCGTACCCATCACTAGCAGACTCATCGACACGGTATGGGATAGGCTTTCGTCGGCTTTAGCTTCTTCGTACAGATGCTGCGCCTCGCGTTCCTGCAACTTGATCAGCGCATCCAATGCTTCCGTCAAAGCCCCGCTGATAGGCCGGATCGCCTGCTCCTGAATACGCTTGATGGCCTCCAAGTCGTGCGCCTTCATGGCAACGACGGCAGGTTTGATCCCCTCTTCTACGAAACGACCTCGCATATCAGCGAAAGTCTTTGCCAACCCCTTTTCTTCCTCGGTCAGGTAAGTTGCCATGTAGGCTTCCCACAGCTTGTTGATTCCTACGCGGTTGTCATCAATCTGCGCAATATACTTGGGCATCTCCTCTGGATGAATGACGCCGTTAGCGATAGCGATACGGTTACCCAGATTCCTGCGTGCGATCTCATTCAACTGTTCGACAGGGATCAAGCGGTCGTTATAGACAGAATTGAGCGCCTTCACCGTATTGCTGGTCGCGTAATAGTCAATCCCGGCAATAACCAACTCAAACACCAGCAACGTCAATAACAGCGTTACGAGCCGCGTCTTGATCTTCATATCGTTCATCATTTTGTATTTTTCCTATCGTTCATCTTGGTTGAACTGCTTGCGATTTGATGGCACATTTCGTCAGCGGGTAACCCGCCTTGCTTAGTTCATCGGCAGATTTCGCCAATTCTTCAGTCGCCACCTTGGTTAATTGCACCGAGCGTGTGTTCTCATCGACCAGACTGGTGATTTGCTCCAGACTCTTGGCCACGTTGTCGCCCGCTACCGACTGCTCTTTGGAGGCATGTGCGATGTGGCCGATGCGGCCGGACATGGTGACGGTGGCATTCATGATCTCTTGCAGCCCCTCCCCATTCTTGCGAATGAGCGCGATACCCGATTCAACCTCAGTGACCGCGCCGCCCATGGCCTTGACTGCCTCGTTAGAGATGGCGGTGATCTCGGAGATGGTGCTGGCGATGTCTTTGGTACTGGTGGCAGTGCGCTCGGCCAACTTGCGTACTTCGTCCGCCACCACTGCGAAACCACGGCCTTGCTCACCCGCACGCGCGGCTTCGATAGCGGCATTGAGTGCCAGCAGGTTGGTCTGCTCTGCGATCTCTTTGATGGAATTGGCGATGACACCGATCTTTTTGATGGATTCGCCCAAGTCGGAGATGGTCTTGCTGGAAGACTTGACTGTATTCGCGACTTTGCTGGTCGCGTCGATGCTCAGCCCCATGTTGCTATTGTTCTGCTCGACGATGGCTTGGGTGCGCTTCATCTCGGCGAGTGAATCCGCAGACATGCTAGCCACCTCGGCGATGGATTGACTGAACTGCTCCATGGTCGCGGCGATGGTTTGGATCTGGTCTTGTTCTGTTAGCGCATTCGATGCGACGGTACTGATCTTTCCGTCCACTTCGCTGACATGCGCCTGCATCTTGGCGACCGGAGTCACGATCTCATCCACCATGGTGCGCAGATAGGTTTGCATGGACTGGATTTCGCACAACAATGTTCCCACTTCATCCCGGATTGAAATATCCATTTCAGTATCGAGATTTCCTTCCATGATATTTCTGAATTCGCTACTCACCCCGCGAATCGGGCTGCGAATATATTTGTCGACACTGAATCCGATGATAAAGAACAGGAATATTTGCAGCGCCATCTGACCACCCAGCAACTGCATGACCGTACGCACGACCTGCTCATCACCCGACTTCAGGTCGATCACGATATCCGACACCCCGAGCACTACGCCTTCCTGTACCGCATGACACCCCGTGCAATCGGTGCCGTGAAGATCCTTGCTCGCTATATAAGGCGTTATCACGCGCATCACCGGCGCGCCCTGCTCATCGTTGGTGAAAGTGATACTCCGCTTCTTGCTTTCAACCACTTTTCGCTGTGCATCACTATTAATTTGCTCTTCCGGCAGCCCTGGGCCATACACATCCACCACCGCCCCGGTACGGGCAAAATGTATGGCTTTGACGCCTTTGGATGAGCCAATTTTGCGGAGTAATAACTGGCGGTTGCTGGCCTCGCTGATTTGCCCCGTCACCATCAACATGTTTGAGCCATCGATGATTTCGCTGGCCAACTGATCACCCCTCTCAACCGCCATTTTTCTGGGCTCTTCCTTGAGATCGGTGTACATAAAGATCTGCGCAGCGGCCAGAATAACCAGCAGCGGAATCTGAATCACGGCCTGCAGCTTGGCCTTCAGTGGCCAGTTCTTGAATTTATAACGCTCAAATTTTGATTCGACCTGCGCCCCGGATTGATTCAACTCCCGGTACAGTGCTTCTGCTTCAGTAATCTGGGCTCGTGTCGGCGCGTGCCGCACCGACACATAGCCGATAATCTTGGCATTCTCGATGACGGGCGCGACAGTGGCGCGCACCCAATAGTGGTCACCGTTCTTGCAGCGATTCTTCACCATGCCGCGCCATGGGCGCTCTTCTTTCAAGGTATCCCACAACCACTTGAATGCCTGTGGCGGCATATCGGGGTGGCGCACGATATTGTGACTCTTGCCGATCAACTCGGCACGCGTGAAACCTGCAATCTCGCAGAAAGCGTCGTTGGTGTAAGTGATGAGGCCCTTGGTATCGGTCTTGGTGATGAGCACGGTTCCGTTGGGGAACTGCGCTTCCTTTTGCGAGACGAATGCGTTCTTGTTTTGCATGATCTACTCCCTCAAACACGGAATCGGCTGACCGATTCATGTAATTCTTCAGCTAGTTTTTCTAAACGGGCGATCTCTTGCCCTGCCAAATTCACTGCGGCGTGGTTCTCTTCTGACATCTGGGCGATCTTCTCGACGTGCTTGGCGATCTCGGTGCTGGCGATGCTTTGCTCATTGACTGAAGTATTGATGTCACGCACTCCCTGGCTGGATAACTTGATCGCAGCACCCGTTCCGGCCAACACTTCGGCGACATGCTCAACCTGCTGCTGGGTTGTATGAAGTGAACGCAAACCATCCTGCACGGTGGTCTCGACCTGGACGGATTTGCTATTGAGGGAGTTGGTGACCCGATCGATCTCATTGGCCGATTGCGCGGATTTTTCTGCCAGCTTGCGCACTTCGTCCGCCACCACCGCGAATCCGCGTCCTTGCTCACCTGCGCGGGCCGCCTCGATGGCTGCATTCAAGGCCAATAGATTGGTTTGATCGGCGATCTCTTTGACTTGCTGGGTCATGCCGGAGATGGCGCGGGTACTTTCCACGAATTCTTTGACAGATACTGCAATCTGATTGACTGCTTCCTCGACCTTGTCGATCTCGACCATCATCACTGTGACGCTCTCATTTCCCTGTGTCGCATGCGCCAGACTTTGATCTGACATCATGCGCACATCCTCGCTATTCGCTGCGACAGAATTGATACTGACGGTGATCTCTTCGACAGCCGCCGCTGTGGATGCGGCCGCTTCGCTATGCGCTTGAGTCCCCCTGGTGATCTGCGCGGAAGTGTGGGTAAGTTCCTGCGCGGTCGATGTGACATTCTCACTGTTGCCGCGCACTGAGCTGATGATCTTGGAGAAACTGTCCATCAGATGGTTGAAGGCGCGTGCAGTCTGGCCCGGCTCATCCAGCCCTTCTTTTGCGCGCAACGTCAAGTCGTTGGATGCCGCCACCTGGGCGATGGTTTGACGCAGTGCATTGACCGAGCCGACGATGTCGTTGGCGAGCAGCAACATGAATACGACGACGCTCAATATCACGGCAAACATGATGGCGCCACCCCGGATCAAGTGAGCTTGAAAGATCTCATCTACATCATCCACATAGATGCCCGAGCCAACCACCCAACCCCAGGGCTCAAACCCCGCGACGTAGGAGATTTTTGCGACTGGCTTCTCTTGCCCTGGCTTGGGCCATTGGTAATAGACGAAGCCTGCTTTGTCTTGCTTGACCACGTTGACGAACTCGACGAAAAGTTTGAGCCCTGTTGGGTCTTTTGACTCGGACAAGTCTTTACCATCCAATTCCGGCTGCATCGGGTGCATGACCATGGCAGGGTGCATGTCGTTGATCCAGAAATAATCCTTGTTGCCGTAGCGCATCAACTTGACTGTCTCAATGGCGGTTGCTTTGGCTTCTGCCTCCGTCATCTTGCCTGCGCTGGACAGCTTCTGATAATGCTTGATGACGCTATAGGCGACTTGTACGACTTGCTGTGTCTTCAGCTTTCTGTCTTGCAACAACGTGTTGCGCTCACTCACCAAGTCGATGACCGGCAGGATCAGCAGGCCGATCACGCCCAGGACGATCAGCACCGTGAATTTATTTTTGATTGTCATACTCTTCAACATCTGATCTCTCCTATCCCAAACTCATCAGGCTTGGCCGCATGTTTCTTGTGCGCTACTGCTTAGACTTTGAAACGCCCCACCGTCGCACTCAGGTTGGCTGAGGCCTGCTCCATACCTTTCACCGCAATCACCGTGCGCTGCACAATCGTATTGCTCTGTTGTGACATGCTGGCGATACTCTCCACGTTGCGTGCGATCTCCTGCGTCGCGTCTCGCTGTGTGTTGATTGAACGTGATATCTCCTCCAAACCTTGATTCACTCCACCCACTGATTCGTTAGATTGAACAAGTACAGCCGTGACATCTCGCACATGGTCTTGGCTGGTCTGCAGTGCGTTCATGCCACGCTGCACGGTCTTTTCCACTTTGGCGGATTGCGCACCGAGTGATTGTGTGACCTGGTCGATCTGCGTCGCAGAATGAGCGGATTTCTCGGCCAGTTTGCGCACTTCATCAGCGACCACGGCAAAGCCTCGACCTTGTTCACCTGCACGTGCCGCTTCAATGGCCGCATTCAAGGCAAGCAGATTGGTCTGCTCGGCGATGTCGCGCACTTGCTGGGTCATGTTGGTGATGCTTTGAGTGTTGGCGACAAATTCACTGACGGCTGTCGCGATCTCTTTCACGGCGATCTCGACATGCTGTAACTCTTGCACCATCTCTTGCAGGCTTTCGTGACCTCGGTTGGCGCGCTCCAAGCTTTCATTGGAGAGCTTGGCCACGCGATCCGTGCCATCAGCGACACTGCTGATGCTGTTGCTCACCTTGGAAACAGCAGTGGCAACTGCGCCTGCCGCATCACTTTGTTTTTGCATACTGTTGGACAGCGTTGCAGCGTCCTCTGCCAGTCCGTGTGCGGCAGACGCGACTTGTTTGGCCTGACCATCTACTTGAGTGACAATGACCTGGAAGTTGTTGGCAAGCGCATTAAATGCAGTGACGGTTTGACCAACCTCGTCTTGGCTGCGCACCGGCGCACGTTTCGCCAAGTCTCCGCTGGTTTGCATCGCCACCATGGCTTGTTGCAATTCTTGAGTCGGACGAATGAAGAATCCAATGATCAAGCCGATAGCAAAATACAAAATTAGCTGCACAGCGAGCTGCACGCCCCATAGGATCATGTTCGCTTTATCCATCAGTGCATATTCTTCCGTCACATCTAGTGTGATGCTGGCCGCACCATTGACAGAACCTTCGGGGACGATGTGGCACATCAAGCAGTTGGTACCGCGAAACTCTTTCATCGCAATAAAGGGGACGACCACGCGCAATTTGTGAATGCCGTCAGAATTTAGCAACGAA
>JBAYTV010000070.1:0-7489 GCA_041675405.1 Sideroxydans sp.
CGGAACCTGAAGGGCCGTGACATTTGACACAGGAACTGATGAATTGCGTACCCTCATGCGAATTGGCTGCCTTGCTGGTAGGCGACTTGGGGGCGTTCAGCGCAAAGTAGATGGCGATGTTCTCCATATCGGCTGGGCTAAGACCATCAAGCTTCGCATGCATTGAGGGCATCGTACGCGTGCCGTCATGATAGGCTTTGGTTGCATTGATGATGTATTGCGGATGTTGTCCGGCCAAGCGTGGAACGCCCGCAACGGTAGTGTTCCCATCTTTCCCATGACAAGCAGCGCAAGGCTTGCTTAACGCTTTGCCGCGCTCGTAGTAGGAATATTCTGTCTTCACTTTGGATGTCTGATTGGCAACTGGTGGCAGACTCGCGTAGTAGCCGACCGCATTGCGCAACTGCTGATGAGACAACCCTTCGGCGATGTTCATGACATTGCCGCTACTGTCGACGCGCTTGCCGTGGTCATAGCTCTGCACGGCCTTAAGTAAATAAGTTTCGATCTGTGCGGCCAGATTAGGGATGTTGTCTGCCACCCCCTTGCCATCCATGCCATGGCAGATCGCGCAACTGTTCTGTGCAACGATCTTGCCCGCCTCCATGTCCAGGGGTAGTTTCGAAAGATCTTGAGGACCGTGTTTTTCTGAACATCCAGTCAAAAAGATCAGAAGTGTTGCGAGTGCAAAGATATGTTTGTTCATGACATCCTCTATTTGAAATTTAATTCCGAATATCTGTACTGTACGCATGCCCAACGTTGGGCTGATTCTACAACATCCCTATGTCCTGTTGCCCGCCCTGCACCGGCAAAAGATCAATAATCGTCACCATCACCTAGATCACTTTTCCCGGATTCATCAAGCCTTGAGGATCGATCAGACGTTTGATGCTGCACATCAATTCAATCTCCAGCGGGTCTTTGTAGTCTGGCAAAATTTTACGTTTTAGTTGTCCGATTCCGTGCTCGGCGCTGACCGTACCTTCGAGTTCGCGCACTACCGCATATACCAGCTTGTTCACCGCGCTTTCCTGTTGCGAGATGAATAGCTTATTTTGTTCGGCATCTGGCATCGAGGCGTTGTAATGGATGTTGCCGTCACCCATGTGTCCAAACGCTACGATGCGCACACCTGCATAAGTCTCTTGCAGTAGCACATCCGCCCGCGCAATGAAATCCGCCACACGGCTGACCGGCACAGCTATATCGTGCTTGATGCTAGCGCCCGCGCACTTTTGCGCCTCGGCAATGCTTTCGCGCAAGATCCACCAATTTCTGGCTGTACCCGCGTCGGTGGTCGTTTCAAATTCCGCCACCCCATTGCCAAAACTCTGCAAGACCTGCCGCAACTCACCCGCCAGCGGCCTTTGCAACACATCTTCGAGCTGAATCAGCAAATACCATTCATGGCACTTTGCAAACGGCTCATGTGTATCGGGAATATGCGCCAGCACCAAATCAAGACAGCTGCGTGAAAACAACTCGAAACTACTCAGGGTATCGCCCAAGACTGCACGAATATGTGCCAATAGGCGTACCCCAACTTCCGGATTGGTGATCGCTACGCAGGCGGTGGCGGTTACTTGCGGACACGGTACCAATTTCAGCACAGCGGCGGTGATGATGCCCAGCGTGCCTTCTGCTCCGATAAACAGATGCTTCAGGTTGTAGCCAGTATTATCCTTGCGCAAACTGCGCAAGCCGTTCCAGATGCGCCCATCCGGCAGTACCACTTCCAGACCGAGAACCAAGTCGCGCGCGTTACCATAGCGCAACACACCAATACCACCGGCATTGGTGGAAAGATTACCGCCGATCTCACAAATTTTTTCAGTGGCGGTCAAGCCCAGCGGGAAAAACCGATTATTTTGTTTTGCTACCTCGCGGACTTCTGCAAGCTTGCAACCCGCCTCCACCGTCATGGTGTAATTGGTGATATCCAGTGCACGAATGCGGTTCATGCGCGAGAGGTTGATGACAAGTTGCCGTATCGGCCCCGCCAGAGGCACGGAGCCTCCGCAAAGGCTGGTATTGCCGCCCTGCGGCACGATGGCGACGTTGTTCTCCACACACAGCTTGACCACATCGCTGACTTGCTGTGTATCGGCGGGGAATACAACGGCGATCGCGTTTCCCGCATACCGGCCGCGCCAATCTGTGCAATATGGGGTGGCTGTTGCGCCTGTCAAAATACCATCTCTGCCTGTGACGGCGGCGATGGCGACAAGCAATTTGCTATCTAAGCTCACCTCAAGGTCACTGTATCGGCGGATCGAGCGGCCTAGCCCTGCGACGCGGCAATATCCACATCTGGTACAGCGCAGTGAAGATCATGATGGTAGCTGCGAGGCTATATCCGAAACCGCCGATGATCACTAGCCAAGCAAAGTTCGGATTCCATTTCGTCAGCCACCACGAAAGCACGTCGACGATCAGAAACAAGAATGGGACGGAAATGATGATTGCCTTCTTCATCTGAGAAATTCCTGTGGCATAGGTGAATATCCAGCCAACAAAGAAGAAGATGAACGCGATGCCAAACAAGTGGATGTGCGAGACACGGGTCAGCGTGGAGGGTGATTGGCCTTGATCCAATTTGATCATCTCATCCATCACTGGCTTATCGGTGATGTTCGCCAAGCTAGGCATATTGGCATGACAAGGTGCACAGTATTGGTCGACATCGATGGATATCTTCTCGTCCCACTCTTCTTGCGAAGCACCGCTCTCTGCCCACTTGATCATAGCCAGGCGCACTTCAGGAGGCGCGTTGTCTTTCATAGACCCATTGAGTTTGGATACCAACTTGGAGCCACCTTCTCGATTACCGTGGTAGCTATAAACGATGTCATCTACGGACAATCCAACTTTGCCATCGGCCATACCATGCGTGAGCATGATCTGTCCGCCTGCAAACAATAGTCCCAAACCGATCACCAGCAAATAACCGGAGAAAAGTGTCTTCATAGGTAGAGTGAGGTCTGCGAGGGTGAAGCGTTGTATCTCTTTCATTTCCTTCTCCGTGTCAACATTGAAATCCGACGCATTATATTCTTCTAATATTCGGAAGGGTCATAACCCTGTCGGGTAATTTCTAGAACTCTAGGGGGTCAATATCTAAAGACCAACGAATTTGCTTGGTCTGCATCGTATCCAATCGCGGTTTCCACGACCGCAGGAAATCTTGCAAAGTCCGTCTCGCATCGCTTTGCACCAGCAATTGGACACGAAAATGATTGGCACGCTTGGGCATCGCGGCCGGAATGACGCCGTACACCTCGACCGGCTTATCCAACTCAAGAGCGACCGCACGTGCACGCTTTAAGAACGCCAATGCCTCCCCTTCTTGTTTCGCTTCTGCGCTCAACAACACCTGAAACATGAAGGGGGGGAAACCCGCCGACTGGCGTTCTTCCAATAAGATCTGAGCCCATGCCTCATAGTCGTGCGCCCGCAGGGCATTGAACAAAGGATGTGTCGGGAACGCGGTCTGCACGATCACCTCGCCCACCTTGTCTGCACGACCCGCGCGACCGCCGACTTGGGTGAGTTGCGCGAACAGTTTTTCCGATGCACGGAAATCGGCACTGTATAGACCCCCATCCGGATTCAACACCCCCACCAAAGTGAGATTGGGGAAATCATGTCCTTTCGCCAGCATCTGCGTACCGACTAGGATGTCCGCCTCACCATCATGTATGCGTTTACGCATGGCATCCCATGCGCCTTTGTTACGTGTGCTGTCGCGGTCCACCCGCAAGATGCGCGCTTGAGGGAAGCGCGCCTGCAATGCCTCTTCGATACGCTGCGTACCCATACCGACAGGTTTGAGATCGGCATCACCACAGGTGGGGCACGCGTGTGGCACACGCTGTTGCGCACCGCAGTGATGGCAACGCAGAGTGCGGTCTTTTAGATGCAGCACCAATTTACCCGCGCAATGTTTGCACTCGGACAACCAGCCGCAAGCCGTACACATCAGCACCGGCGCATAGCCGCGCCGATTGATGAAGATGAGGCTCTGCTCTTTACGCTGCAAACGCGATCCGATGGCGGTAAGCAACGGCTCACTCAGTCCGTCCTGCAATGGCAACTGTCCCACATCGAGACAGCGCACCGTTGGCAAGGTGGCGGGCTGCACTGCGCGTTGAGTGAGTTTCAACAAGGTGTAACGACCGCTTTTCATGTTGTGCCAACTTTCCAATGATGGCGTAGCAGAACCCAACACGATGGGCACAACGTGCTGGTTGGCACGGAAGATCGCCACGTCGCGCGCCGAATAACGCAGGCCGTCTTGTTGTTTGAACGAGGCATCATGCTCCTCGTCCACCAGGATGAGACTCAGTTTGGGTAATGGCGTGAATACGGCAAGGCGCGTCCCCAACACGATGCGTGCCGCGCCAGACTGCGCCTTGATCCAATTCTGTGCGCGCACACCATCCGCCAGCCCGCTATGCAGACTCACCAGCTCCACATCCGGAAAACGACTGCGGAAGTAACTCTCCAATTGCGGCGTGAGGTTGATCTCTGGCACTAACAGCAATACCTGACCGCCGCGCCGCAACATCGCATCCATCAGATGCACATACACCTCGGTCTTGCCGCTGCCTGTGATGCCGTGCAACAAAAAACTAGCGAAGCCCTTGGCTTGCGTGACGGTATCCACGGCTTGTTGTTGTTCGGCAGTGAGCGTGTGCGCATCGTTGAAGACGTGTGTATCTGATGCCATCGCTGCGCATGCTTCTACCCATCCCGCTTCGATAAGCAACTTGAGCGCCGCAGGTGCGCTGGCGGACAGCTCACGCAGTTGTGTGCCACTCTTAGGCGCTTGCAGCAATGCGCGCAAGATGCGTTGCTGCACCACACGGCGCTTGGGTAGCGCATCGATATCCAGCGTCCGCCCAGTCTCGCTCAAGGTATAGACCAGCGACTGCTTCAGCGCGATAGGTTCCACATCGCGCAAGCGTGTAGGCAGCGCGGACAGCACCGTCATGCCCAAAGGATAGTGGTAGTAGTCGCTACAGAAACGTAGCAAGGCCAATGTCTCGGATGACAAGGGCGGCACCTCATCCAACACGCGCACGACAGACTTGATACGCGCCACGTCGAGTTCAGACTGTTCAGTCCATTCCATCGCGATGCCGACCACCTGTTTGCGCCCGAATGGAACGACCACGCGCTGCCCTATCTCGAGCTGCATCTCTCCATTCACTTTGTAATCAAAAAGTGTTGACAAAGGAACGTCTAGCGCGACGCGAATGATGGGCATGTTATGCAGATTCTCTCTGGTGATTTCTACGAAGTTTAGCTAATCGCATTGAGTCATATAGGTATTTTTTCTTATGCACATTTCCTGTGGATAACAATGTGGAAAACCACCCCGCAACGATGCTAACCCTAAATGGTATATACGGTTTTTTTCTACCGCTCAATTTCCGCACAACCTATCACTTCTTTTATAAACAATGAGTTAGTTAAGAAAAGCAAAAGGCCACGGAATTTTCGTCCCATGGCCCTTGGCGAATATTAGCCCCTGTTTATAACCTTTGAGGCTAGGTGCTGATTTTAGTGATACTTTTTGCTCAGCTCGTGTACCGCTTGCACCAAAGCCGCCGCATTTTCTGGGTCGGTATGTTGCGAGATACCGTGACCCAGATTGAACACATGGCCACTACCGAAGCCATAACTGCTCAACACTTTTTCCACCTCAGCATAAATCACATCGGGTGTCGCAAACAGCACGGTGGGATCAAGGTTTCCCTGTAGCGCGACTTTATTGCCCACCTTCTGACGTGCGATACCGATATCCATGGTCCAGTCCAGGCCGACCGCGTCACAACCGATGGTAGCGATACTCTCGATCCACAGTCCACCGCCTTTGGTGAATACGATGGAAGGGATACGTACACCGTCTTTTTCTTTGATCAAACCATCCACGATGCGCTGTGTATAGGCCAAGGAGAACTCATGGAATGCAGAATGAGACAAGGCGCCGCCCCACGAATCGAAGATCATCACAGCTTGCGCGCCCGCTTCGATCTGCGCATTCAAGTAAGCAGTCACGGTCTGTGCAGTCACTTCGAGGATGCTGTGCATCATCTTGGGATTCTTGTACATCATGGTCTTCACTTTGGCGTAGTCATCGCTACCGCCACCTTCGACCATATAGCACGCCAACGTCCACGGGCTACCCGAGAAACCGATCAACGGTACGCGACCATCCAATGCTTTGCGGATCTGCGAGACAGCGTCGGTCACATATTTCAAGTCGGTACCGATATCGGGAACATGCAAGGCCTTGACGTCCGCTTCGGTCACGATAGGACGTTCGAACTTCGGACCTTCACCTTCTGCGAAATACAGACCCAGACCCATCGCATCGGGAACAGTCAGGATGTCGGAGAACAGGATGGCTGCATCCAGCGGAAATCGATCCAGCGGTTGCAATGTCACTTCGGTAGCAAAGCCAGGGTTCTTGCACAAACCCAAGAAGCTACCTGCAGTACGGCGTGTGGCGCGGTACTCAGGCAGGTAACGGCCTGCTTGGCGCATCATCCACAATGGGGTGTATTCAGTCGGCTGGCGCAACAGGGCGCGCAGGAAAGTGTCGTTCTTAACTTTGAAATTCATTTTTCTCTTTTCTTATCTAGGCAAAACGGAAGAGCCCATGAGGAATTCATCCACTGCACGTGCTGCTTGACGACCTTCGCGGATGGCCCATACCACCAAGGATTGACCGCGACGCATATCGCCCGCCGCGAACACCTTCTTCACATTGGTCTGATAACAGCCCGCACCTTCGGTCGATGCCTTCGCATTGCCGCGTGCATCTTTCTCCACACCGAACGCATCCAGCACTTGCGCCAAAGGATTGGTGAAGCCCATCGCCAAGAAGACGAAGTCCGCTTGCAGTGTGAATTCACTACCCGCCACCTCTACCATCTTGCCGTCTTTGAATTCCACACGTACTGCCTTGATGGATTTCAGCACGCCGTTCTCACCCACGAACTCTTTGGTCGCGATGGCCCAGTCACGCACACAACCTTCATCGTGCGAACTAGAGGTGCGCAACTTCATCGGCCAGTACGGCCATGTCAGTGCCTTGTTCTCTTGGTCTGGTGCGCGTGGCATCACTTCGATCTGCGTGACCGAGGCTGCGCCGTGACGATTGGATGTGCCAACGCAGTCAGAGCCCGTGTCACCGCCGCCGATGACGACGACGTGCTTGCCTGCGACGTTGATCGGATTCTTGCCATCGCCCGCGACTTCCTTGTTTTGCGGGATCAAGAATTCCAGCGCGTAATGTACGCCTTTCAACTCGCGTCCCGGCACGGGCAGATCGCGTGGCAACTCGGAACCACCGGCGAGGACGACTGCATCGAAGTCCTCCTGCAAAGCAGCGGGGCTGATGGTCTTATTAGCGTCATTGGTAACACCTTTGTCCAATGCACCGTTACCGATGAAGGTGTTCACTTCGAACTTCACG
>JBAYTV010000071.1:0-7482 GCA_041675405.1 Sideroxydans sp.
GTCTCGGGTATTGCCGAGAAGGCGAGCCGTAAATGAGCGATAACTGCATCTTCTGCAGGATATCCCGTGGCGAGATACCTAGCCGCAAAGTGTATGAAGATGACGATGTGTTTGCCTTTCATGACATCAATCCAGTTGCACCCGTTCATCTCATGATCATTCCCAAGCGCCACTTGGTCTCCTTGATGGAGACTGATGCCAGTCATGCGGCATTGTTGGGTAAGATGCTTACGCTCGCTCCAAAGTTGGCGCGTGAGCAGGGTTTGGATAATGGATTCCGCACCGTCATCAATTCTGGCAAAGGTGGCGGGCAAGAAGTGTTGCACCTGCATATCCACATCATCGGCGGAGGCAACATCCCGCCGATGGTAAAGCGTAGCTAATTCATCAAGGAGGCATCATGGGTTCATTCAGCATCTGGCATTGGTTGATCGTATTGTTGGTCGTGGTTCTCGTTTTTGGCACCAAGAAATTGCGCAACGTCGGTAGCGACCTTGGCGGTGCGGTGAAGGGATTCAAAGACGGCATGAAGGGCGAGGATGAGTCCGTCAAAAAGACCGACACCAAAACCATTGAAGGCGAAGTGAAGGAGAAGTAGTCCATGTTCGACGTGGCTTTTTCCGAGCTGGTAGTGATTGCCTTGGTGGCGCTCATTGTGGTAGGTCCGGAGAGATTGCCGCAAGTGGCTCGCACAGCTGGGCATATGTGGGGGCGCTTACAACGATATGTGAGTTCGGTAAAGAACGACATCTCCAACGAGATGGATATTGAAGCGGCGAGCAAGATGAAGCAGGACTTCGTGCAGCAAGTCGGCGAAGTGGAGCAAGAAGTGAAGGCCGCGCAACTTACGCTGGAACAGCAGATACTCCAAGCCCAATATCGCCAATCTCCCCCAATCGACCCGATCGAGATCCCCTCCCTTGACGATGCTACGAAGAAACCGCAGTGATAGGGATTAGTGAAAGCCTAGTCGGCCACCTTATCGAGCTGCGCGCACGTTTGTTGAACTCTGCACTCGCGCTGTTGTTGATATTCATTTGCCTCTTCCCATGGGCAGCCGACCTTTACACACTGTTGGCGCAACCGATGTTGGCCAAATTGCCGCAAGGCGGTCAGATGATCGCCACCGATGTCACTACGCCTTTCTTCGTCCCGCTCAAAGTGGCGATGATGGCAGCCTTTCTTATCGCACTCCCTTACATGCTCTATCAAGTATGGCGCTTTGTCGCGCCGGGACTGTATGCGCAGGAAAAACGTATGGTGTTGCCTTTGGTGGTCGCCAGTACCTTGCTGTTCTATAGCGGTATGGCCTTCGCTTATTTCGCCGTTTTCCCCGTGGTGTTCGGATTCATCACGGCTGCAGCACCGCAGGGCGTGGCGGTGATGACGGACATCGACAAGTATCTGAGTTTCGTCATCGGCATGTTCATGGCATTTGGCATCGCATTCCAAGTGCCGGTGGCGGTCGTTTTGTTGGTGCGTATAGGATTTGTGACAGTGCAGAAGTTGCGCGAGATACGTTCTTACGTCATCGTTGCAGCGTTCGTCATCGGTGCCATCTTCACCCCGCCCGATATAGTTTCACAATTCATGTTGGCGATACCGCTGTGGCTACTTTACGAAGCAGGCATCGTGGTGGCGGCTTGGACTGGCACCTCTCGCAAGACTTGAAACTACTCAACTACTCTGGGTTTCGGGCGTTTGCCGACCTTGACTTGCACCACCACATCCGTTTGATTGCGAAGTAGCTTGAGTGACACGGTGTTGCCGGGTACGAGCGCCGAGATGGTCTCCAGCATGACGGTGGAATCCGACAATGCACTGTCAGCGATGCTCACCAAGATATCTCCCGGCTTTATGCCGGCCTTGTCCGCTGGGCTGCTACGCACCACTTCTGAAATAAGTACGCCTTGAGTGTCTTTCAATTTGAAAGATTCTGCCAATTCTGGCGTCAGGTCTTGAACGGCTACTCCGATCCAGCCACGAGTCACTGAACCGTTCTGAATGATCTGTTCCATGATTTTCTTTGCCGTACTCACGGGAATGGCAAAGCCGATGCCGAGCGAGCCGCCGTTAGGTGAATAGATAGCACTGTTGATGCCCAGCAGGTTTCCCTCCACATCGGCCAGTGCACCACCTGAGTTGCCGGGGTTGATCGCTGCATCGGTCTGGATGAAATTCTCGAACGTGTTCAGACCAAGGTGATTGCGCTTGAGTGCACTGACGATACCCATGGTGACAGTCTGTCCTACGCCGAAGGGATTGCCTACAGCAAGCACGATATCGCCCACATGGGCAGCCTCGGGGCCGGCAAAGGTGACAGCTGGTAGATCGTTGCCGATATCCACTTTGATGACGGCGAGGTCTGTGTCTGGGTCGGTCCCAATGATGCGTCCTTTGGCTTTGCGGCCATCGGCAAACGCGACCTCGATCTGGTCGGCTGATTCGACTACGTGATGATTGGTCAGAATGTAGCCGTCATGGCTGACGAGAACGCCGGATCCTAGGCTGGAATTTTGTTGTGCTGCGTTGTCATCGAACTCATCACCAAAGAAAAATTTGAAGCGGGGGTCGTCCATGAATGGATGTGCCTGTTGTTTCACCTCGCTGGTGGTGAAGATGTTGACTACTGCGGGCATCACTTTTTTTGCAGCGCGACTGAAACCTACGTTAGGGAGTTCGCTTATGGCCTCAACTTTTTCATCCTCATAAAGCGTGACGATACCGCCGCGAGCCGCAGTGGGAAGTAGCGTGGGTTTCAATGTGTTGATGACAAAGAGCACCGCCAGTCCGATGGTGGTGGCTTGGGCGAACAGAAGCCAGAATTTACGCATGTTATGATCCGAACAACCAATGAAAAAAGGCGATTGTGATGCAGTTAATCGAGTTGCGGGATTATATCGGAAGCGAGCTGGCGGTCAGTCGATTTCACGACTATTGCCCGAACGGGGTGCAAGTCGAGGGTGGATCAGAGGTGCGCCGTATCGCTACGGGGGTGACCGCATCGCAAGCGGTCTTGCAGGCGGCAACAGCGTGGGGGGCAGATGCCATCCTCGTCCACCATGGCTATTTTTGGCGTAGCGAAGATGCCAGCATAACGGGTATCAAAAAACGCCGCATCGCTCACCTATTGCAGCACAATGTCAGTCTGTTAGCCTATCACTTGCCGCTTGATGCGCATCCGGAATGGGGCAACAACGTGCAGTTAGGCAAACATTTGGGCTTTGTCGAAGAAGGGCGATTTGGGGAGCAAGACATCGCTTGCCATGGAAGATTGCTAGTGCCCAAGTCGTTGGATGATTTGAAACGGGGTATCGCAGAGACCTTGCGGCGAGAACCTCAAGTCATCGGAGACCCAGGGGAGGATATCACTCGGGTGGCCTGGTGTAGTGGTGGAGGGCAGAGCTATTTTGAGCAAGCCATCGCTTTGGGAGCCGAAGTCTTTTTGACAGGTGAGGCTTCCGAGCAGTGTTTTCATCTGGCGCAAGAAACGGGGGTGGCCTTCATTGCGGCAGGCCATCATGCGACTGAGCGCTATGGGATTCTGGCGCTTGGAGAACACCTTGCTGCCAAATTTGGTTTGGAGCACCGATTCTTCGATCAATGTAATCCGATATAATGCATGGCATTTAGTGATTATGGCGCGTTGCATTCTGGAAGCACGTTGCGTAGTATTCGGCCTGTTTTTGATATAGCCCGTGCGGGGTAGTCAAACAGCTTGAATTGAGTCTTGATTGTGGTGGGGCAGCGCCATTCAGCTGTAGGTTGTGGCTTCAAGACGGACTGGATTGCCGCATAGAAGTCACCTTGGGGAGGTTGTATGAATAAAATGATGTTGGTGGGCGGTATCATTTTGAGCGCGCTTTCGTTTAATGCGATGGCGGAATACAGAGCGGATGATCCTGCACATGATGCAATGAATGTACTGCGCTCGGCGGATGTGAGCTACAAGAAAGACATTCAGCCGATATTTGATGACTATTGTGTCAGTTGTCACAAACCTGGCGGGAAAGGCGTTGCCAAGAGCGGCCTTGATCTGACCAGTTATGACAACCTAATGAAGGGTACTAAATTTGGCAAAGTAGTCATCCCAGGAAATAGCGAAGCAAGCACACTTTCCAAATTACTGACAGGCACCAACAAAGGTTTGAAGATGCCAATGGGCTTGAACGCCGCAGGCACTTTGGATCGTCAATACATCTTGGCTATTCGCAAGTGGGTCAAACAGGGCGCGAAGAACAACTGATTTTCTTGTAGTGCCGTTGTCGGCATGAAATTCGGTTTGGGGAGTCGAATTTCAGTTTGTCAAAATACCTATTCGTAAGACAAGCGGTGCCATCCTCTATTACCAAACGATATCTTTGTGCATAGCAGCTCTAGTGCAGGTCGTTTTATTGTGTGACGTATTTCAGAAGGGATGAGGGATATGACTGAGAATGTAGATCAAAGTAAGCGACGAATACTGCTTGCTGCAACAGCAGCAGCGGGCGGAGTCGCAGCTGCAGGGGCAGGTGTGCCGTTCGTGATGAGCCTGATGCCAAGTGAACGCGCAAAAGCAGCTGGCGCTCCAGTTGAAGTAGACATCGGTGCGATTGAACCAGGCACGATGATCAGTATCGAATGGCAGGGCAAGCCAGTCTGGATCGTGCGCCGCACTCCAGAGATGCTAGAGCTATTAGCCAAGCATGACAGCGACTTGGCAGACCCCGCTTCGTCGATACCGCAGCAGCCGGAATACTGTAACAACGCAACTCGCTCTATCAAGCCTGAGGTGTTGGTGGTTCTTGGGGTTTGCACCCATTTGGGTTGTTCGCCGACTTTCCGCCCCGAAGTTTCGCCGGCTGATTTGGGTGCAAACTGGGCAGGCGGTTGGTTCTGTCCATGCCATGGTTCCCGCTTCGACTTGGCTGCTCGTGTATTCAAGGGCGTTCCAGCCCCTACTAATCTAATCATCCCGCCTCACCAGTATTTGAGTGAGACACGCTTGTTGATTGGGGATGATGACAAAAGTAAGCTCAAGGGCGGTCAGCCAGCTGATAAGGGGGCAACAGCATGATGAATTTACTTAAAAATCTGCTTGCTTGGGTCGATGAGCGTTTCCCGCTGACCTCTACATGGAAAGCGCACGCCTCAGAATACTACGCGCCTAAGAACTTCAATTTCTGGTACTTCTTTGGCGGCCTAGCGCTACTGGTACTGGTCATCCAGATCGTCAGCGGCATCTTCCTGACAATGAACTATAAGCCGGATGCGTTGTTCGCCTTTGCTTCCGTCGAATACATCATGCGTGACGTGCAGTTGGGTTGGATCCTGCGGAATATCCACTCGACAGGCGCATCGATGTTCTTCATCGTGATCTACCTGCACATGTTCCGTGGCCTGATATACGGCTCGTACCGTAAACCGCGTGAACTGTTGTGGATCATCGGCATGATCATCTACCTCGCACTCATGGGCGAGGCTTTCATGGGCTATTTATTGCCATGGGGACAGATGTCTTTCTGGGGTGCTCAAGTGATCGTGAATCTGTTCTCGTCCGTGCCGTTCGTTGGCCCTGACTTGGCGATTCTGATACGCGGTGACTTCGTTGTGTCTGACATCACCTTGAACCGCTTCTTCGCATTGCACGTGGTTGCCATCCCGCTGATCTTGGTATTGATCATTGTGGCGCACTTGGTTGCTTTGCATGAAGTCGGCTCCAACAATCCGGATGGCATCGAGATCAAGAAGAACAAAGGCCCTGACGGTCATCCAGTGGACGGCATCCCATTCTTCCCGTACATGGTGGTCAAAGATGCAGTGGCAGCGGTTGCATTCTTGATCGTATTCGTGGCGATCATCTTCTTTGCACCGGACATGGGCGGCTACTTCTTGGAATACAACAACTTCGTCCCGGCTAACCCGATGAAGACGCCAGAGCACATCGCACCGGTGTGGTACTTCACGCCTTACTACGCGATCTTGCGTGCTGTGCCTCCGCTGTTTGGCTCACAGTTCCCCGGTGTTGTGGCGATGGGCGTTGCGACAGTGATCTTCTTTGCTTTGCCTTGGCTTGACCGTGGGCAAGTGAAGTCGATCCGTTATCGCGGCCCGATCTACAAGGCTTTCCTGGCTGCGTTCGTGGTGAGCTTCGTCGGTTTGGGGTATCTGGGTTTGATGCCAGCTACTGAGTTGTACACATGGATCTCGCGTGTGTTGGCGGTCGTCTATTTTGCCTTCTTCTTCTTGATGCCTTGGTACACCAAGATCGACGAGTGCAAGCCAGAACCTGATCGTGTGACGTCCAAATAATTGAGAGAGGTTCGTTGACATGAATGCAATCAAAAAACTAGGGATGTTGGTGCTGCTGATGGCAGCGCCGGCAATGGCAATTGCCAGCGGTGCTGGCGTTCATTTGGATACGGCGCCGGTCAACCTGAAAGATCAGGCTTCACTGCAACGCGGTGCGAAGTTGTTCACATCACGATGCTTGGCTTGTCACGCAGCAAGTTACATGCGTTACAACCGGTTAACTGACATCGGGATGTCGGAAGAGCAGATCAAAAAGGAGCTGGAGCTGCCAGAAGACGTAAAGGTCGGTTCGACTATGCAAGCCGCTATGGATTCGAACTCCGCAAAGCTAGCCTATGGCGTGGCACCACCTGATCTAAGCGTCATCGCACGTTCTCGTAGTCCGGATTGGTTATATTCCTACATGAAAGGTTTCTATGTGGACACAACCAAGACTAGCGGTTGGAATAACACTGTGTTCCCCAGTGTCGGTATGCCCTTCGTATTGTCTGATCTGCAAGGTGAGCAAGCACTCGAGTCCGAGCAACATGAAGGACACGACGTCAAGAAGCTGATCTTGAAGACGCCAGGCTCGATGCAACCGGCTGAATATGATGCGGCAGTTACTGACTTGACCAATTACTTGGTATTTATGAGTGAGCCATCCAAGTTGGTACGTCAGCAAATCGGTTGGATCGTTTTAGCCTTCCTTTCAGTACTTTTAGTGCTTATTTACGCGCTGAAGAAGGAAATCTGGAAAGATATCCACTAAGCGGATTGAAACTGGGTGTCGGTTTGTGGTAATTTCCGCACCGTTTCAATAAGTTCCTGAATGGCGGAGCAGATTGCTCCGCCTTTTTGGTTTTTTATCCCAGTAATTTGATTTTAGGTGGTTTTATTATGATGACACTCTATTCCGGGACAACAGATCCCTACAGCCATCGTTGTCGTTTCGTGCTGTTCGAAAAGGGCATGGACTTCCAAGTCATCGACGTTGATGTGCTCAACATGCCAGAAGACTTGGCCGTGATGAATCCTTACAACAAGGTGCCAGTACTGGTCGAGCGCGACCTCATCCTGTACGAAGCGAACATCATCAACGAATACATCGATGAGCGTTTCCCGCACCCACAGTTGATGCCGCCTGACCCTGTCATGCGCGCGCGCGCGCGTCTGTTCCTGCACCGCTTTGAGCAAGAGTTGTTCTGCCAC
>JBAYTV010000072.1:0-7425 GCA_041675405.1 Sideroxydans sp.
CATGCCAACACGCGCGTGGTCGGCCGTATCTACGAAGAGCACGGCATCAAGTTTGTGGTCGCCGAGAATCGTCGCATCAGTCAGGACTTCCTCGTGGCGGCTGGCGAGCATAACGACGCCAAGACAGGGCAGGTCGTCATCTTGGAGATATTGCAACAGCCTTCCAAACACGCACAGCCTATCGGCCGTATCGTCGAAGTGTTGGGCAACTATGCCGATCCCGGCATGGAGATCGAGATCGCCTTGCGCAAGCACGATCTGCCGAACGAGTTCCCGCATGATGCGAAACACCAAGCCGAAGCGTTCTCGCCTTTGGTGAAAGCCGAAGATTACGCAGGGCGTGAATCGGTCGTTAAGTTGCCTTTGGTCACCATCGATGGCGAGACCGCGCGCGACTTCGACGATGCGGTGTATTGCGAACCGAACAGCAAAGGATTCCGTCTGGTGGTCGCTATCGCCGATGTGAGCGCCTATGTGAAGCCGGGTGATGCGCTGGACAAAGAAGCTATCAATCGCGGCAACTCGGTGTACTTCCCGCGTCGCGTCATCCCGATGTTGCCGGAAGAATTATCGAATGGATTGTGTTCGCTGAACCCCAATGTCGAGCGTCTGTGTATGGTCTGCGACATGCAGATCAGCGCCGAGGGCGAGATCCAATCGCATCGCTTCTATCCATCCGTGATGTTCTCGCAGGCACGTCTGACCTACACCAAGGTCGCCGACATGATCGCGAACCCGCAAGGTGAGAACGCGCGCGAATACGCAGCGGTACTGCCCCACATCAACAATCTGTACAAGCTGTTCCAAGTCTTGCTACAAGCACGTGCGAAACGCGGCGCGATCGACTTTGAGACCGTCGAGACACAGATGATCTTCACCGACCAAGGCAAGATCGAAAAGATCATCCCAGTGGTGCGTAACGATGCACACAAGCTCATCGAAGAATGCATGCTGGCGGCAAACGTCTGTGCGGCAGCGTTCTTGAAAGAGCATGAGCATCCTATCCTGTACCGCGTGCACGAAGGTCCGACACCAGAAAAACTGGAAGCCGTGCGCGAGTTCTTCAAAGAATTCGGCCTGCAATTGGGCGGTGGCGACGATCCGCAAGCGGGCGACTATTCCAAGCTGCTCAAACAGATCAAAGGCCGTCCCGATGCGGGTCTGTTGCAGACCGTGATGTTGCGTTCATTGCGTCAAGCCGTGTATGCACAAGAGAACTTAGGCCACTTTGGTTTGGGTTACGAGGCTTACGCTCACTTCACATCGCCTATCCGTCGTTATCCAGACCTGTTGGTGCATCGCGCCATCAAAGCGGTGCTGGAAGGCAAGAAATACAAACCGCAACTCAAGTGGGCTGAACTCGGTGTGCATTGTTCCATGACGGAACGCCGTGCAGACGATGCGACACGCGATGTGGAAGCTTGGCTCAAATGCTTCTACATGCGCGACCATCTGGGCAGTGAATTCGCAGGCACCATTTCTTCCGTTACGGGTTTTGGTCTGTTCATCTCCCTGGACGATCTGTATGTCGAAGGCTTGGTGCACGTGTCCGAACTGGGTGCGGACTACTTCCACTTCGATGCGGCGAAACATCAGATGTTGGGCGAACGTACCGGCAAGCGTTATCGTTTGGGCGATCGCGTGAAGGTCAAAGTGGTGCGCGTGGATATGGAAAGCACCAAGATCGATTTCACGCTGGTAAGTCTTGAAGATACCTCGGGGGGCAATCCCTCACCCCAACCCTCTCACAGTGGGAGAGGGGGCAAACGAGAACAGCAACTTTCAATCCCTGTTGGAGCATGGGGTGCAAGCTCCCCGAAGAAAGTCAAAGCAGAACCTAAAAAATCTGAATCCAAAGGCAAGAAGGCAGGAAAACGTCATGGCTGAGTCACGCATCATTCATGGCTTCCATGCCGTCACTGCGCGCATCCGCCAGAACGCGGACAGCGTGATGGAGGTGTTCGTCGATCCATCGCGCAAGGACCCGCGCGCGCGCGACCTGTTGAAGTTGGCAGAGAGCAACGACGTACGCATCATCAATGTCGATGGCAAGCGCCTCGATGGCATGGCAGGAACGCCGCGTCATCAAGGTGTCGCAGCCCGTGTGGACGCATCACAAAAAGTGCAACATCTGGATGACGTGTTGGATACCTTGACCGAGCCAGCGTTGATATTGGTATTGGACGGCGTGCAAGATCCGCACAATCTGGGGGCATGCTTGCGCAGTGCAGATGCCTTTGGCGTGCATGCAGTCATCGCTCCCAAGGATCGCGCAGTGGGCATCAATGCCACGGTAGAGAAGGTCGCCTGCGGTGCGGCGCAGACCGTGCCCTACATCACCGTCACCAATCTCGCACGTACCTTGCGTGAGCTGAAGGAGCGCGATATCTGGGTCATCGGCATGGATGGCGAAGCAGAGACGGAACTGCATCAAGTGAAACACAAAGGCGCAGTGGCCTTGGTGCTGGGCGCGGAAGGCGAAGGCATGCGTCGCTTGACCAAAGAGACTTGCGACCAACTAGTGCGCATCCCCATGCAAGGCAGCGTGGAAAGCCTGAATGTGTCAGTCAGCACCGGCGTATGCCTATACGAAGCCAGAAGGCAGCGCGTCATCTGATAGGGAGTGAAGGCGTGTTGATGCAGAAATTCAATTTCTCGATCCAAACTCGCGATGGACAGCGCATCGTCAGTGTCATCATCGCGGGACGAGATCAGGAAGATGCAGAACGCAAGCTACGCCAGATGTACCACCATTGCGAGATCATCAGCTGTAACGCCAATCAGATGGACGACCACAAAACACCTCAAGTCATGTCCGTCGAGGACATCATCACACTCATATCGAAGTAAAGGTTCTAGGTTGAACTGTTGTTGTCAGCCAGAAAAAAATCAGTTAGCACGTTGGTACTAAGGGCCTGTGTTTCGGACTAAGCACCCCCCAATGTTGCGCTTCAAGACTTCTGCCCTGAGGAAAAAACAGTCGGTCAGTAGTTGAAAAACTTACCGAGTTATCAGTTTATGATGGACCAATTCAACTTCCCCAAACGGAAAATCATCACCAACAACACTCGCTAGTTTTTAGGGCGTCGTTTTCACTCCTTAACGAATTGCGGGCGGCGTCCCGGGACGTATGCCAATGTCACGCAATCGATAGGTACCGTTGGTCGCTTCGTGGTGTTCGAAATCGGCACGGCCAATATCAATGGCAATCGCATCGATACTGATGGGAGGGAAGGTCCTGACCCAGGAAAACGCGATCAGATCCAGCCCCAGTTCCACCTCGACAGCTGGCTTGAGGCTAAGATCGACCGAATAGCGCGGATTGGCGATGCCCAATCCCCAAGCTCCCCGCGCGTTATTCTCTGTCACGGTTACACGCTTTTCGGCCGTTTTCAGGTCGACACTGGCCTGGCTCGGGGTGGATGAAAGCCCCACCAGATCAAGCGTGAGAGTGCCGTTATCGCCTTGCACGATGACGCCGGGGTTGAATGCGGCATAACCCAGCCCAAGGTCAATGGCAAGACCCAATGACCTGCCTGGCCAATATTCCTCCATGAAATCTGCATTGGTCGTTCCCAGTTGCGGCGAGTAGTGCTGCCCCAAGTCGAATCCGCTCAAACCTCCCGGACAATTTACACCAATATTCGGGCCAGGAATGGACGCATACAGACGACAGGTCAGGCCGAGTTCAAGGACAAATTCCTTTCCTTCAAAAATCTTTTCGTCAGGCAAACCGGTGTCACGATAAAAAGCAGCATCGCCGTCGACAGGCTCCGCTTTAAGGCTCACCGTGGCACGCTGCGCACAAAGATGGGCATTTCTGGTGGCTTCGGCACCTTCAGTCTGGAAGCTCCCTTTGCATATCTGATCGGCCGGCCACTGAACAACCGTATTATTGTCACCGCTGTAGACACGATCAATCACTGAATTTGCAGTAACCCTGAACGGCCAGCGCATGCCAAAACCTGCAGTAAAGAGGTAACGGAACTTGGCGTAGTAGCGGTCGGTAGCCCAAGTTTCATCGGCGAACTCGACCTCATAGTTGTTGCCGAACCGTCGCGCCCAGGTAAAGCCTGTCAGAAATTTGGCCTCGATATCGCGGGTATTTTCAAACCTGTAAGGACCGGGGGCTGGAGGCACGTAGGCCAAAGGTGGGAAGGTGATGGTGTAGGGCTGCTCGGCGGTGGTCTCACCTCCGTTCCAAGCCAGACTGACGATCTTGTTGCCGGCTGGCGCTATATTGGACATGGTGATATGAGTGGGACTGCGGTTCAGGATGGCCTGAGGATAGCGCTCTGCCCCGTCAATCAATGAAGGTTCGATGACGGAGTCCATCCTGGTGCCTTGCACGGTAATCGAGTCTCCATGCATCCCGCTGGCCGGCGATATGCTGGTGATCGTCGGAGCCAGCATGCCTGCCGGCAGCATGGCACGCCCCTCAGCGTTACGGGGAACGCCAGCACGGAACCGGTCAAGGTTGCTGTTGGTCATCGCCGACGGGGGCGGCAACTTGAACAGATTGACACGTGGTAGCGGCCGTTCAAGATCAAAGATGTCGACCTCTGGGGCCTTGCGGAACTCATAGGCAAGATACGGCACTACGGATGTCAGCGTTATTTTCTTGCGCGAACTCTCTTTGTTGAGCAGGTGATCCATCAGTTGCGTGTCGCTCATCTGCAGATAGGGTGCTACGCGCCTTGCTTCCGGATCATTGGGGGATGCAGCCAGGCGCGCGCGCACCTTGTCACGCACTTTGGCCAGGCTTGCTTTCGCTTCACAGGCTGCTTGTTGCCGCGCGGGGGTGTTTTGCGGTTTTCGACCCATGAGTGTGCCGTAATCGTTTTTTATCTTGCCGGCAAAAGCTCCCGCTGGCATGGTTGGGGCACCTTCATTACAGTTCAACTCTTCTCCGCTGGGTTTGAAGCAGAAAGCAATTCCTTCACTTTCGAGTCCCGGGTCACAAGGATTTTTAATGTCCAGAATCATGGTCCGGGTAACGACCACACGGTCGTCCATTTCTTTGACCTCTTCGGTGTATGAAACCGGACTGTTCAGATATCGCTGCTGGAAAGAGGGCTCAAATATATGCTTGTACCCCTTCTGATTGATAAGGCTGGTCTCGGAGACAAATCGGTGCAGATCAAACGAGAGCCCTTCACCCAAGCGGATTTTTTTCCCCTGCAATCGGGAGTGCAGCTGCGTCACATTCCTCAGCGGCGGGGCAACAAGCGGCTTTCTAGGTGCGGGTAATACAGGTGTTATAAAAGCCGGGGCCGCATCGGTCTGAACGCCAACCACACTGACCATTTGTTCCAGCGCAGTCACTTTGACGATCTTGTGAAGAATCGCCGTGCAGTCAACAGCGCCGCCGCGGCCACACCCGGATTCACCCCAGTAGTCTGCCCCATTGATGGCTATGCGATAGCTTGTTTTGCCAGCATCGGCATACAAGACCGTACCCTTGGCGGCCTTGACGGCATTTTGAATATTGCGCTGTACTTCAAGCTTACTGGCCAGACGACCGGCTGCATCGGATCTTAGATTGTTAAAGTAGTACCAATACTCACCTTCTACCGTCACCGTCTGGTTACCCGCGTTAGGATTGTCAGCAGATGTCCAACGCATGAGTGTGAGCTCGTTGTAGCGCATGCTTTCACAGCGCTCCACCTCCTCTCCGGCAAAAAGTGTGAAGACGGGATTAGGCTGGCATTGCGCTGGTTGCGCAGCAAGCGGCGTGGCACACAGCGTTAAAAATATCGCCACGATAGCTGACACGGATGCAACGACAGTTCTTCTCATAAAGCCCCCCAAACAACAATTAAAAACTGGATAACTTGATCTCAGTGTAAAACCGACTACGGACTATAGGCCGGGTGCTGCGCCGTTGCTGTGCGCCTGATCTGCACGGCAATCTCCGAGGTGTCGCAGTAGTCTCCGGATTTTTCGCTGGCGCCCCATACTCCGACCGGACCGGTCAGCGCTAGTGGTGGTACGCACACGACACCCTCGCGATCCCCCGTGACCTTGATTGCCGCGTAGCCCGAGAGGTTGCTTGGATCACATTCACCGGGCACGCTGGGGCGAGCACCATATGATTGACCAATGTTGACCGCCAGTGTGTCAAGCCAACGCGGTGCACTGCGCGCCTTGCCTGATGCATCGAGATTAATACCCACAAGGTCCGGGTCGATGCCGCGAGACTGCGGGTCAATCTCATGCTTCGCCACTGTGAATGTGACGTGCGTTGCACGATCAAGCGAACGACCAGCAAGCTTTAGCAACTGTCCCGGATGGACTGGTTGCGGTGAAATCTTGTTGATATCGGCAATCCTGCTAGGGCGGGCATCGCATGGGGGAACTGTTGTTGCGGCGGCGTCAATGGGCGGAGCTTCGAGAATTTGAAATATATCCTTCAACCTTTCACTACCATTAGCCTCTACCAAAGTGACTGGTACATTACCCGCCGGTAACAGCGGCACACGTACGCGCACGCGGGCATTTTCTCGTGCGATGATTTCACCATCGCTAGTCCCGAAACGTATTGCAGTCGCTCGATGGACACCGGGACCCACCAGAAGTACCGCCATGCCACGCGTGCCGCGTGGTGGCCATAGCAAAGCGCGGGATGGCATGCTAAAACTGGTGCTGGCCGATGAGCGATCAACCAATGTTGTCTCCGCAGATGCTGAACCGCCTGATGTTGCGGCATGCTTACTTGCGACATCGATATGACTGTGGCGATGGACTGTGTGTTTTCCGCTCCGCGATTCGCCACGGTGCGTGGGGCTGACAACAATGCCAGTATCCCCATTGGGTACGCCCTTATAAGCCGTGATTATCTCGTATCGCTTACCGTTGTCTTCCACTTGAAGGGTGACTTGCACCGACAAGTCGCCCCACAGAAAGCGACCGCTCAAATGACTAGGCGACTGCGACTGCGAAGAACCGCCGATGACTTCAAGTTGACGGCGGTAATGCTTCAGTATCTCGGCGGGTGCTGAAGGTGGGCGTTTGGAATATCTGCCAAGACGGTATTCACGAGTCTCAACGCGAACAATCGCCTGGTCGGTGCCACTCACAGTGTGTTTGGAAACACTGCGAATCTCGTAGTCGAGCATCCGTGGTAAACCGCGCGGGTCACCGGACTCATCGTCATCGTCATCGTTGCGCATGCCTGCGGGCAGATCAATCTCGGCGGACAATTGCTGTGCTGTGACCACAGTCGTTCCAAGCGCTGTGCTGACCAGTGATACAAGCAACAGATGGCGAATCATGAGAACTTCTCCTCCTGAATGTCGCGGGCCGCCCCTCAAGTGCGCGCCGGTTCAGCGCAATACCATTTCTACCCGTCTGTTTTTGATGCGCCCGGCTTCGTTGATGTTACTTGCCAGCGGCGCCAGTGGTCCGACACCATCGGCGGCCAAA
>JBAYTV010000073.1:0-7373 GCA_041675405.1 Sideroxydans sp.
AGACACACAATTTCCACTGGAACGTCACCGGCCCCATGTTTCAGACCCTGCACATCATGTTCATGACGCAGTACACCGAGACATGGAACGCGGTGGACTTGATCGCCGAGCGCATCCGCTCACTCGGTTATCCCGCGCCGGGCAGCTACAAAGAGTTCGCCGCCCTCACCAGCATCAAAGAAAGCACGGGCAGCGTCAGCGCGAAAGAGATGATCAAACAACTCGTCGCCGGACAGGAAGCCGTCGTGCGCACCGCGCGTGAAGTGTTGCCTATCGCAGAGAAGGCGGGCGACCAGCCGACGGTGGATCTGCTTTCAGCACGCATGGAGGTGCATGAAAAAAATGCATGGATGCTACGTAGCCTGTTGGAGGAATAGCCGGTAGTGTGAGTAAAGCTACTCTCATGCATTTTTTCGGTGAAGACTCATGCGTTAGCTTCATCGCCGCGTGATGTCGCAACCAAAAGAACGCATGGATGCTACGTAGCCTGTTGGAGGAATAGCAAGTAGTGTGAGCAAAGCTGCTTTCATGCATTTTTTCGGTGAAGACTCATGCGTTAGCTTCACCGCCGCGTGATGTCGCAACCAAAAGAACGCATGGATGCTACGAAGTCTGTTGGAGGAATAACCGAGGATTTGAGCCTTTCAAACCACGTTACATTACTTTAGGGAGTACATCCATGAACACTTCAAAGATTCAGATAGCTGCCGTTTTGGGTTTGGCGCTTTGTGCCGCATCAGTCAACGCCGCCGATATTGAGATCACGATGCTCGACAAATCGGGAACGGGGGGCATGCTTACTTTTGAGCCCAGCTTTGTCAAAGCCAATGTCAACGATACGCTCGTTTTTGTCCCTACCAACAAGGGGCATAACAGCAGTAGCTTGCTGGTTCCCGATAATGCAAAGGCATGGAAGGGACCGTTCGATGTGGAATTTCGGGTGAAGCTGGAAAAAGAGGGGGTCTATCTCTATGCCTGTGATGCCCATAAACCCATGGGCATGGTCGGCGTCGTGCAGGTTGGCAATGCGGCCAATCTGGAAGAAGCCAGGAAGAAAGCGGCTGAAGAAAGTGTCAAAATGAGAATGAACAAGGACCGCTTTGCCAAGGCACTCGAACAGGTGAAGTGAGTCTGTGAGTTACCGCAGCCAATAATCCCCGGCGAACGCCGCCGCACCGAACCCGTTAGTATGCAAAAAAGCCGCGAAGCAATTATCGCGGCTTCTTTCTTTGGTGAGAAAAACAACATGATGTGGTTTGTTCTCAAGGGTGGCGCGGGAGAGGGCGGCGATGGCGAAGAGGCTTGCGGAGCAGGGTGGTAGGACAGAGAATCTGTATATGCTGTATTTAACTGAATTTGAGGTGCGACATGGACGCTTCGCTGCAGGTAGGTGAGCCTTGGATGTGGGCGGTTTTCATCGGTTTTGTTTTGGTGATGCTTGCCGTTGATCTGTTTCTGGTTGGTGGTAACAAGGCGCACAAGGTTAGTTTCAAAGAAGCTGCGGCGTGGTCATCCGTTTGGTTCATATTGGCCATGTTGTTCAACCTCGGGTTGTGGCGCTATCTGAACGGTGTACACGGCAGTGAAGTGGCAGATATCAAGGCGATGGAGTTTCTGACCGGATACCTGATCGAGAAATCGCTTGCGGTAGACAATATCTTCGTTTTTCTGATGATCTTTACTTTCTTTGCTGTGCCGGCTGAGTTTCAGCGGCGCGTGCTGATTTACGGTGTGATCGGTGCGATCGTGATGCGTGCCATCATGATCGTGGCGGGTGCATGGTTGGTGCAGGAATTCCACTGGTTGCTGTATCTGTTTGGTGCATTTCTCGTGGTCACTGGAATCAAGATGTTGATGTTTGCCGAGGTCGAACCAGACCTTAATCAAAATCCGTTCATCAACTGGTTCAAGCGTCATCTGCGGCTGACACCAGACTATCGCGGCGAAAAATTCTGGGTGCGTGAAAACGGTGTGAGAACATTCACGCCATTATTTTTGGTGCTCGTCATGATCGAATTGTCCGATCTGATCTTTGCCGTCGACTCGATTCCCGCGATCTTTGCGATCACTACAGACCCCTTCATCGTTTTCACTTCGAATATATTTGCCATTCTGGGGCTGCGCGCGATGTATTTCATGTTGGCAGGGATAGCCGAGCGTTTTCATCTGCTGAAATACGGCCTAGCCATGGTGCTGGTGTTCGTGGGAGCCAAGATGCTGATTGTCGACTTTTACAAAATCCCGGTGGGGCTGTCGCTAGGCATTGTCGGTCTTATCATCGCCACATTCATGTTTGCCAGTCTATGGGTGACGCGTGGCAAGGCACCCAAGTGAGTCCCCAGCCACCGATCTTAGGAATGTATGAGCCTGGAAAAAAGGGGGAGCGATAGTTGATTAACTAAGGGCAATTTTTCTTTTGATCGGCAAGTTGTTTCAGGAAATCTGCGATATCCCACTCGCAGCCCCCACAACCCGAGAGTGTGCCCGTCCAGCGGGAAATGGCATGCATATCCATACCTTGCTCGAACAGACTTTGGATATTGTCCCGCCTAGTACCGCTGCAATGGCACATGACTTCATCTGCAGGCTTGTTATCTGTTGTGTCCATTGATGTACTGTTAGTCTCGTTGCTCGAATGAATGTTCTGAGTTAATGGAACATGGCTTCAGCGCACCAAATAATCTCCAGCCATCCCGGCAAACACCGCCGCCCCGAACCAGTTGTTGTGCAGGAAGGCCGCGAAGCATTTGTCGCGGCTTCTTTCTTTGATGAGCGAGTAGTGATGCCATGCGATGCCATAGGCAGTGATGAGGCCGACGAAGTAGAGTTGTCCCAGGTCTGCCATCAATCCCGCTATCGCCAGCAACAGCAAGGTGAGGTGGTAGCACACCATCACGGCGATGACATCGTACTTGCCGAAGAACAAGGCGGAGGAGTGGATGCCGAGATGGATGTCGTCGTCTCTATCCACCATCGCGTATTCGGTGTCATACGCTATCGCCCAAAACACGTTGGCGAGTAGCAGCACCCATGCGATTGGCGGTACGTGGCCGAGTGTGGCAGCGAACGCCATGGGGATGCCGAATCCGAAAGCGATACCGAGGTAGGCTTGCGGGATGGCGAAGAAACGTTTGGTGAAGGGATAGCTCGCGGCAAGGAACACAGCGGGGAAAGCCAATAGCCAGGTCAGCGGATTGAGCGGCAGGATGAGCGCGAAGGCTGTCAGTGCCAACACGACGGCAAGCCACAAAGTCTCGCGCTCACTCACTTTGCCGCTGGTGAGCGGGCGGTCTTGCGTGCGCTTCACATGCTTGTCAATGTGGCGGTCGGCGTAGTCGTTCACCGCACATCCGGCGGAGCGCATCAATACCGTGCCGAGGGTGAAGATGACGAGCACGAGCCACGAAGGATGCCCCTTGCTGGCGATCCACACCGCCCACAGGGTCGGCCATAGCAACAGCAAGATGCCGATGGGGCGATGCAGGCGGGTGAGTTGGATGTAGAGGTGGAGACGTTCGGCGATTTTCATGGAGAGGATTTTAACTCGCACCGTCATTCCCGCGCAGGCGGGAATCCAGTGCTTTGTTCAAAATGCAGCTGGGTTTGCCTTTGCTGCGCAAAGAATATTTTCTTGAACTAGATTCCCGCCTGCGCGGGAATGACGGGTGTTATTTGAGTTTGAGGACTTCAGGCAAGAACACTTCCGTCACCAACAGCGGTGCGCCATGCAGCGTGAACAGCGAGCGGCGCGCCCACAGGGTGTCTGAAGCGCCTTCCAAGTTTTGTGCAGCGCTGCGATAGAGCGGGTGATGCGAACGCAGTGGTTGGAATCGCAGCGGCTGGCGTATCACCAGTGGATGGGTGAATAGCAGGCTGCCTAGGGAACGGTTGCCTAGCCCGCTCATCGCTTTCCATGCGCCGCGCAGATGTTCGCTGGCGCAGGTGCTGTGGGCGAACACCACGGGTATACCATCGGCAAGCAGGAACACTTCACGCGAGTAGGCGAAGTGATGCGGTGCGATGCCGAGCAGCGTTGCTTCGTCGTAGGCGATACGCGCCAAGCTGCTACGTACGGGTTGCACGGAGAATCTATCGCAGCGCTGTTGGATGCGTTGGGTGAGCGATCCGTGGTCATGCAACCACGGGTGCAATGCGGCATCGCTACCAGTGGTTAGGCAATTCCAGAAGTGGTCGTGATGTTGCGGCTTCATTTTTGAACGAGAGGTAAAGTGGGAAAGAAAGCACCCTCACCCTCAATCCCTCTCCCGGAGGGCGAGGAAAGAAAAGTCCTTCGCCCTCCGGGAGAAGGGTTGGGATGAGGGAGATGTTTTCTAGACTTGCAAGAAGTCATGTTTGTTCGCCATCCATCTTTGTAGGTGCGCGCGCGCCACATCGGGTGCGTCGCGTAGCAGTTCGTCTGCGGTGAGTCGTGCCTGCTCCAGCAGGCCTTCATCTTCGGTGAGGTCGGCGAAGCGCAACATCGCCACGCCGCTCTGCCGTGCGCCCAGCAGTTCGCCGGGGCCGCGCAATTGTAAGTCCTGTTGTGCGATGACGAAGCCGTCGGTGTTCTCGTAGATGACCTTCAAGCGTTCGCGCGCCAACTCGGAAAGCGGCTGCATGAACAACAGCACGCATAGGCTCTCTGCCGCACCGCGACCCACACGGCCGCGCAGTTGATGCAGTTGCGCCAGCCCCATGCGTTCGGCGTGGTCGATCACCATCAGGCTGGCGTTGGGCACGTCCACGCCGACCTCGATGACGGTGGTGGCGACCAGCAGATGCAACTCGCCCGCTTTGAATGCGGCCATCACGGCGGCTTTCTCGGCGGGGGGTAAGCGGCCATGTGCCAAGCCTACTTTCAGCTCGGGCAGCGCTTCGGTCAGTTGTTGATGCGTCTCGATGGCGTTCTGTAATTGTCGTGCATCGGATTGGCTGCGGCCGCTACGCTTAACGTTCGTTTCACTCACGTTAGCCTGCGCCGAAACTTCGTTTTCTTCGATCAGCGGACATACCCAATACGCCTGACGTCCTGCCAAGCAAGCGGTGCGCACACGCTCGAATATTTCGTCGCGGCGCGCATCACTCACCAACTTGGTGACGATGGGTGTACGTCCAGGCGGCAGTTCGTCGATGACGGATACGTCGAGGTCGGCGTAGTAGCTCATCGCCAAGGTGCGCGGGATGGGGGTGGCGCTCATCATGAGTTGATGCGGCTCGTGAATAACACCAGACCGTTCACCCTGAGCCCTTCGACTTTGCTCAGGAGAGCCTTGTCGAAGAGTATTCAAGTTCGGCGCGCCATTCGTTCCTTCGACAAGCTCAGGACGAACGGTTTGAGAAGACTTTCCTTTGTTGCGCAACTCCAACCGCTGTTGCACGCCGAACTTGTGCTGCTCATCCACGATGACGAGGCCGAGCTTGTTGAACTCGACCGAGGCTTGGAACAGCGCATGCGTGCCGATGGCGAGCAGCGTGTCGCCAGTGGCGATGCGCTCTGCGGCGGCAGTCTTCTCTTTCTTCTTCAAACTGCCGGAGAGCCATACAGGGGTGATGCCGAGCGGGACGAGCCACTCGCTCAGTTTGAGGTAATGCTGTTCGGCGAGTATCTCGGTGGGTGCCATGAAGGCGACCTGATAGCCGTTCTCGATGGCTTGCAGCGCGGCGAGCGCGGCGACGATGGTCTTGCCGCTGCCCACATCGCCCAATAGCAGGCGTTGCATCGGATGTGCTTGCGTGAGGTCGTGCGCGATCTCTTGCCACACTTTCTGTTGTGCGCCGGTGAGATTGAACGGCAGCTTCTTCAACAAGGCAGATGTCAACTTCTGATGCGGAGGCAATGCAGGCGCGATGCGTTTGCTGCGTTCGCGGTGATGCACGCGCATGGAGAGTTGTTGCGCCAACAGCTCATCGAACTTGATGCGTCGCCATGCGTCGTGGTTGTGCTCTTCCAGCGCGGTCGCCGAAACGTCCGCAGCCGGGTTGTGCAATAGGCGCAAGCTGTCGCCGAAGTCGGCGAGTTTTAATTTTTTCAACAAAGGTGCAGGCAGGGTGTCGCTGAGCGGGATGGTCTCCAGCGCATTGTTGATGAGCTTGCGCAACACCGGTTGTGCCAAGCCAGCCGTAGTCGGGTAGATGGGCGTGAGACTTTGCTGCAAGGGTGTGTCGTCATCCGCCGCGCGGCATTTCGGGTGAACCATCTCTAACCCGAAATAACCCATGCGCACCTCCGACACGTTACTGGCGGAGCCAGCCGATTGCGGGAGGAGGTGCGATGCGCCTGCTCCCGCACCGGAGGGCTTCGCCCCACCGTGTCGCAGGCGCACCTCGCCGATGGCGCGAATCTGCTTGCCCACGGCGAGTTGTTTCTGTTGGCTGGGATAGAAATTAAGGAAGCGTAAGGTGAGTTCCTCATGGCCTTCCATCAGTCGACACACCAAGCTGCGACGCGGGCGGAACATCACTTCGCTGTGTGTGATGATGCCCTGCACCTGCACCGTCATCCCCGGCTGCGCGTCGGCGATGGGCGTGATCTGTGTCTCGTCCTCGTAACGCAGCGGCAGATGCAACAACAGATCGGCACGATGATGGATGCCGAGCTTGGCGAGTTTCGCCAGCATCGTCGGGGAGATTTTGGAGGGTGTAGCCAATGCAGCCAGCGTCTAGTTCGCCAACTTGGCGAAGCGGGTGTCCGCCATGCGCAAGCGGTCTGCCATCACGCGCAGGAACGCTTGGTTGAAATGCAGTTGGCAGTGGTCGGAGAGTTGGGCTAGCAGTTTGGGAGCGATGCGCAGCACGGTGACTTCGGTACTGGCGGTGACGGTGGCGGAGCGCGGCACGACCTTGCCGCTGATGTAGGACATCTCGCCGAAGCAGTCGTCGCGGCTGATGAGGTTGAGCAGCTTGCCGCCTTTGGTGACGTTCACGCTGCCTTCGACCATGATGTAGAAATCGTCTCCCATCTCGTCTTCGCGCATCAGCACGGTCTGCACGGGTTGTTTCTGCCAGCTGCCGACGCGCAATATCTCCCACAGTTCGGTATCGGTGAAGTCGCGGAACAGCGACATCTCGCGCAGAGCGGTGAATTTCTCGGTCTGGTTGGTCTCCACATCGGTCTGTTCGAAACGTCCGAGGGCGGCGAGGTCGCTGCCGAAGTCTTTCCAGTCGAGATAGCGTTGCTTTTTGTCTTTGTGCATAGCTCGCAACACAACATGTTCAAGCTCGGGCGGGATGCTGGCGCGATGGGAGCGCAACGTGGGTGGTGTCATGTTCAATATCTGGTGGCACAGGCTGGCGAGGCTTTGTGCATTGTAGGGCGCATGCCCGGTAAGCAGGCGGTACATGACTACGCCGAGCGAGTAGATGTCGGTCTGGTG
>JBAYTV010000074.1:0-7362 GCA_041675405.1 Sideroxydans sp.
AAAAGGAGTGATGGTCGCGTTCGAGGCGGCGGTCGCGGGTGGCATCCCCATCATCAAGGCAGTGCGCGAAGGTCTCACCGCCAACCGTATCGAATGGATCGCGGGCATCATCAACGGTACCACCAACTTCATCCTGTCCGAGATGCGCGACAAGGGCTTGAGCTTCGACACCGTGCTGAAAGAAGCGCAACGTCTGGGCTACGCCGAAGCTGATCCCACCTTCGACATAGAAGGTGTGGATGCCGCACACAAGATCACCATCCTGTCTGCGCTGGCGTTCGGTATCCCGATGCAGTTCGACAAAGCCTACATCGAAGGTATCTCCAAACTGGATGCCATCGACATCAAATACGCCGAACAACTCGGTTACCGCATCAAGTTGCTGGGCATCACCAAGCGCACACCGGAAGGCGTTGAGCTGCGTGTACATCCGACACTCATTCCATCCAAGCGCCTCATCGCCAACGTGGAAGGCGCGATGAATGCCGTCGTGGTGCAAGGCGACGCCGTGGGTGCGACGCTCTACTACGGCAAGGGTGCAGGTGCAGAGCCGACCGCGAGTGCCGTCATCGCCGATCTGGTGGACGTGACACGTATGCACACCGCCGACCCCTTGAATCGTGTGCCGCACCTCGCGTTCCAACCGAACGCGATCTCAGACCTCAAGATACTGCCGATGGAGGAAGTGCAGACCAGCTACTACCTGCGTCTGCGCGTGCAAGACAAACCGGGCGTGCTGGCCGACATCACGCGCATCTTGGCGGATGAGCAGATCTCCATCGATGCCGTGATCCAGAAAGAGCCGGAAGAGGGCGAAGAACAGACCGACCTCATCATGCTGACGCACCTGACACGTGAGAAGCGCATCAATGCAGCGATCGTGAAGATCGAAGCGTTGGGTGTGGTGGCGGGGAAAGTGACGAAATTGAGGCTGGAAGAACTGGGTAAATGAATGCTGTCATTCCCGCGAAAGCGGGAATCCAGTTGATTGAAAAGCTTCGCGTAGCGGAACAAAACATAGCAGTCGGCTTCGCCGGATTTTATTTTTCGCTGGATTCCCGCTTTCGCTGGAATGACGGCAAAGAGAGCAAACGATGAAATACATCTCCACCCGAGGCAACGCGCCTGCCAAGACTTTCACTGAGATCCTATTGGGCGGTCTAGCACCTGATGGCGGTCTGTATCTGCCGGAGCAATATCCGCAGGTGACACGTGCCGAGTTGGATGCCTGGCGCAATCTTTCTTATGCCGATCTCGCGTATGCCGTGTTGTCCAAGTTCGCCACCGATATTCCTGCGGCTGACCTCAAAGCCATCGTCAGCAAGACTTATACGGCCGAGGTGTACAGCAATGGTCGTACTGATAGCGATGCGAAGCAGATCACCCCCTTGCGCAAGTTGAGCGAAGGTGTGTATCTGCAAGAACTCTCCAACGGTCCGACGTTGGCATTCAAAGACATGGCGATGCAGTTACTGGGCAATCTGTTCGAGTACGCCTTGGCGAAAGACCATGCTGAGTTGAACATCCTAGGTGCGACCTCGGGTGACACGGGTTCTGCGGCGGAATACGCGATGCGCGGCAAGCGCGGTATCCGTGTGTTCATGTTGTCGCCGAACGGCAAGATGTCCAGCTTCCAACGCGCGCAGATGTATTCGCTGCAAGACCCGAACATCTTCAATATCGCCGTCAACGGCATGTTCGACGATGCACAGGATATGGTGAAGGCGGTGTCCAACGACCACGCTTACAAAGCCGCGCACAAGATCGGCACAGTGAACTCCATCAACTGGGGGCGCGTATCGGCGCAGATCGTGTACTACTTCAAAGGCTATTTCGCTGCGACGAAATCCAACGACGAGCAAGTCGCGTTCTCAGTTCCCTCCGGCAACTTCGGCAACATCTGCGCAGGTCACATCGCGCGCATGATGGGCTTGCCTATCGGTCAGTTGATATTGGCGACCAACGAGAACGATGTGCTGGACGAGTTCTTCCGCACCGGCGTGTATCGTCCTCGCGGAACCGACCACACCTACGAGACCAGTAGTCCGTCGATGGATATCAGCAAGGCCTCCAACTTCGAGCGCTTCGTGTTCGACTTGGTCGGGCGCGACGGTGGCAAGGTGCGCGAGTTCTGGAGCAAAGTGGACACGGGCGGTGCGTTCGACATCAAGGATTCTGCCTACTGGAACGAGTTGTCCAAGTTCGGTTTCGCATCCGGCAAGAGCTCACATCAAGATCGTCTCAAGACCATCCGCGAAGTGTGGGAAGAGTACGGTGTGATGATAGACACGCATACCGCCGATGGATTGAAGGTGGGCTTGGAGCAACGCCGCCCTAGCTTGCCACTCATCTGTCTGGAGACTGCACTCCCCGCCAAGTTCGCCGAGACCATCCAAGAGGCATTAGGTCGTCAGCCGGAGCGTCCTGCGGCATTGGAAGGTATCGAGGACTTGCCGCAGCGCTGTGAAGTGATGGATGCGGACGTGGCGAGACTCAAGGCCTTCATCTCGGCGAACGTGCCGCATTGAGCCGTCATTCCCGCGAAGGCGGGAATCCAGTGCTGTAATTCAATATGCAGTTTGGCTTTGTCCGCTACGCGGTATTTGTTTAATGACTGGATTCCGGCCTGCGCCGGAATGACGGGATTCTATGAACAACCTTCTCCTGCTCATCCTCTGCTTCATTGCCGGCGTGTTGCTGTGTCGCTTCAAACGCATGCCGGACAATGCACCGGCGACACTCAATAGTTTCATTATCCACGTCTCGCTCCCCGCGCTGACCCTGCTGTATATCCACCAACTGAAATTCTCCGGCGATGTTTTGCTGACGGGGTTGATGGCGTGGCTGGTGTTCGGTCTGTCGGTGGGTTTCTTCTGGCTCATCGGTCGCTGGTTGAAGCTGTCGCGCGCCACGACAGGCGCATTGATATTGGTCGGTGGTTTGGGCAACACCTCGTTCTTCGGTTTGCCGATGGTGGAGGCGTTCTACGGCCAAGAAGGGCTGACCACGGCCATCATCGCCGACCAACTCGGTTCGTTCTTCGCGCTGTCTGTTTTGGGTATCACCGTTGCGGGTATCTATTCATCAGGGCGGCCCACTGCGACGCAAATCATCAAACGCATCGCGCTGTTCCCGCCGTTCATCTCATTGTGCATCGCGCTGCTGCTCATCCCCATCGAGTACGCAGATTGGTTCAGCGTGTTGTTGAAAAGATTGGGGGACACACTCGCACCGCTGGCGTTACTCTCGGTCGGTATGCAACTGCGCTTGGGGCATCTGGCAGAACATAAGCGCAATCTTGCGCTCGGCTTGAGCTTCAAACTCATCCTCGCACCGATGATGATCTATCTGCTCTACGTGCAGTTGATTGGTGCGCACGGTTTGAGTATGCAAGTCACCCTGTTCGAAGCGGCGATGCCACCGATGATCACCGCCGCCATCGTGGCGAGTGAGCACGACCTTGATCCGCCACTGGCGAACCTGATGGTGGCGATGGGTCTCATCCTTTCTTTCATCACCCTCAGCGGGTGGTGGTACTTCCTAGGCTCGGTTTGAGTTGTGGTTGTGAGGGAGTAGAGCGAAGCTTTCCTATTCGTCATCCCCGCGAAGGCGGGGATCCAGTGAAACAATTAAACGGGATTCCCGCCTACGCGGGAATGACAAAGTCGTATAAAGCTACCCATCTCCCCTTGGGTATAATGCGCGCCCTTTGAAAATTTTAGACAGGCCAACCGTGTTCGATCGTCTCGCTGTACTTCTGCAATATTTGCTCCCCAAACAAGCGCTCACTCAGCTCGCTGGCAAGTTCGCAGGTGCGCAGCTCTCGTGGACGCCTGCTGTCATCAAGTGGTTTATCGGTCGTTACAGGGTGAACATGGGGGAAGCTGCCAATCCAGACATCCACAGCTATGCCACCTTCAACGATTTCTTCACGCGCGCTTTGAAGAGTGGCGCGCGGCCACTGGCGGATGTCGATTTCGTGTGCCCTGTGGACGGTGCGATCAGCCAGTTCGGGCGAATCGAAAAAGACCAGTTGTTCCAAGCCAAAGGCCACACCTATTCCACCACGGCATTGGTCGGCGGCGATGCGACATTGGCGGCACAGTTCCAAGACGGCGACTTCGCCACCATCTATCTCAGCCCCAAGGATTACCACCGCATCCACATGCCTTGCGCCGGACGACTGACGCGCATGATCTATGTGCCGGGTGATCTGTTCTCGGTGAATCCGGTGACGGCGCGCGGCGTGCCCGGGTTGTTCGCACGAAACGAGCGTGTGGTCTGCGTGTTCGATACTGCACACGGACCCTTCGTACTGACACTGGTCGGCGCGACCATCGTCGGCAGCATGGCGACGACTTGGCATGGTGTAGTCAATCCGCCACGCACGAGCGATGTGCGCGAGTGGCGCTACGACGATCAGCAGATCACTTTCAACAAGGGCGATGAGATGGGGCGCTTCTTGCTGGGTTCTACCGTGGTGATGTTGTTCCAAAAAGACGCACTCAAGTTCAATCAGCAATGGTCGCCCGCACTGTCCGTGCGCATGGGCGAAGTGATGGGGCTACGCAAGTGAGCATCTGGGACGAGCGCTACTCGGGTGACGAGTATTTCTACGGCACTGAACCGAATGCGTTCCTAGTATCGCAACAAGCTCGGCTCAAACCCGGTGTGAAGTGCCTCGCCGTGGCGGACGGAGAAGGGCGCAACGGCGTGTGGTTGGCTGAGCAGGGCTTGGAGGTGATGTCGGTCGATGCGTCACCGGTGGCACAAGCCAAGGCGCAACGGCTGGCACAGCAACGCGGTGTGAAGATGCGATTCGCACAGGTCGATATGATGAACTGGGATGGCGGGGGCGAGACCTTTGATGTGGTGGTCGCCATCTTCGTTCAGTTCGTTGGTCCAGATCTACGTCCACAACAATTCGCCAATCTGAAGCGTTTCCTCAAACCCGGCGGCATGTTGCTACTGCAAGGCTACACACCGCGCCAGTTGGACTACAAGACCGGCGGACCATCGCAGGTCGAGAACCTCTACACCGAAGCCCTATTGCGCGAAGCCTTTGCCGATATGAATATCCTGCATCTGGCAGAACACGATGACATCATCCACGAAGGTGCGGGGCATAGCGGCATGTCGGCGCTGGTCGATCTGGTGGCGCGGAAATCCCAGTAAGTCATCCCCTGGCACTACCTTAACCCCATTGACCATTCTCCAACTGGTCTATAAACTGGTCTGAACATTTCTTTATGAGGTTTAGTCATGAAAATCTCTGTAGGTTCTTATCAAGCGAAGACCAAGTTGCCAGAGCTGTTACGTCAGGTGCAGATGGGTAAGAGTTTTACCATCACCAATCGTGGGGATGCGATTGCCGATCTTGTGCCAAGCGTCAGTAAAACCCCTCGCAATAGGGCAGCCAGCGTCGAAAAATTGAAAGCATTGATGCGCAACGATCCCGTGCATGATGTGAATATCAAGGCAATGATCGAGGCTGGCCGCAAATGATCTTTGTCATCGATAACTCCGTGGTGATGCGCTGGTTCTTTGGTGATGGAAAGGCGCGCGATCTAAGTTATGCCAATAGTGTGCTGGATCACTTAAAAGTAGCCGATGCAATCGTTCCTTGCGTTTGGAGTTTAGAAGTCGCTAATGTGATCTCCCGTGCCGAGGCGCAAGGAATCGTGACTGAAGCTCGCAGTGAAGCATTTCTTGAAATGCTCGCGGGCATAGACATCAAGACGGATTCAGCCAGTATCGAACATGCGATGACAAGTACGTTAAATTTGGCACGCAGATACAAATTATCTTCCTACGATGCCTCCTATCTTGAGCTTGCATCAAAGCAAGGTGTCGCATTGGCCACTTTGGATACTGATTTGCGTAAAGCTGCGAAAAAGATCGGCGTGAAGATCCTGCTGGCTTGAATTGGCTCCAGGGGAAGTGCTGAACAAGTCCGATTTCGTCACTCCCGCGAAGGCGGGAGCCCCGTTAAATAAGCTGGATGCCCGCCTTCGCGGGCATGACGACTTGTTCAGCGTTTCCAGAGTGTTAATGCCGAAAGTCAGTGAAAATTACTTCCTCAGTAACGCAGCAAGTCTTTGCACTGCTTCATCCTGCGTGAGTATCGAAGTGTCGATCACGAGCGCAGGCTCGGTCGGTGCTTCGTAGGGAGAGGAGATGCCGGTGAATTCGGCGACCTCACCTTTGCGCGCGCGCTGATAGAGTTTCTTCGGGTCGCGTTGCTCGCACACTGCGATGGGCGTGCTCACATAGACTTCCTTGAAATGCTCATCACCGATGATTTCGCGCGCCATCGCGCGGTCTGCCTGGAAGGGCGAGATGAAGGCGGTGATGACGATGAGCCCGGCATCGTTCATCAGTTTGGCCACCTCGGCGATACGGCGGATGTTCTCGCTCCTCTCCTCTGCGCTGAAACCAAGGTCACGGTTCAAGCCGTGGCGCACGTTGTCACCATCCAGCACGTAGCTAGCTTTTCCTTCGCCGATCAATTTGTGCTCAAGCGCGAAAGCCAATGTCGATTTGCCTGAAGCACTCAAGCCAGTGAGCCAGAGTGTGGCGGGTTGATGCTCGAGCACCGCAGCTCTATCTGCTGAAGTGACTAAGCCTAGATGATGTGTGAGGTTGGGTGGGTTCATGGGGCGATCTTCCTGATGCGAATCATCTGACTAGCGAAATGAACTCTTCGAATTTTCCGCCTTTTGTCTTTGGTAGCTCTTCTTTGAAGTAGGAGAAGCGAAGGGGGAATGCATGGCCCAATGCACTGTGGATGAGCGTGGTGAGTTGCGACTCTTGCGCTGAAGTCAGCGGAGCATCCACTACCAATCTGACCTCCACATCACTTAGCGAATGTTGGATGGCTTGGTATTGCTTGATGTCAGCTACTTCGCGGAAACGATAGGCGCCTACCAATGGCCAGTGTTTACTGCCATCGGGCAAGGTCACCATGTTGCGCCTCCTTCCCATGATGCGAGACAGAGTAGGGAGCCCACGTCCGCAGGGGCAAGTGGGGCCGACCTCGGCGTAGTCACGTATCTCGTAACGGATGAGCGGGGTAGCGAAGTTGTGCAAATCGGTGATGACCACGCGTCCGACCTGCCCCGGTTGGCACTGCTTTCCCGCGTCGTCCAACACTTCCACGATCAAACTCTCGCTCTGAATGTGGTACAGACCGCTGACTGGACATTGCAACGCGATGAGTCCCACCTCCTGCGAGCTGTACATATCCACGATGTCGATATCGCCCAGTTTCTTGCAACGCTCACGCAAGCCCGGATGCAAGGTCTCGCCGACCGTGCGGATCTGTTTGAGAGCGGCGGGGAAAGGTTCACCACTTTCGTAACG
>JBAYTV010000075.1:0-7327 GCA_041675405.1 Sideroxydans sp.
ACGGCTGCCGAGGCGCAGTTGGCCGCTACGCCACCGCCAGCGATCTCGGCACATCCGGCCGAGTCCCTGCTGCATGAACTTCAAGTGCACCAGATCGAGTTGGAGATGCAGAACGATGCCTTGCGGCTGGCACAGCTCGCGCTGGAAGAATCGCGCGACCGCTATGTCGATCTGTATGAATTCGCACCGGTCGCCTATCTCACGCTCACCCTGGACGGCATGATCACGGCGATCAATCTGACCGGGGTCACGCTGCTGGGGATAGATCGCAGCAAGCTGCTCAATAAAAGTTTTCGCACGCTGGTCATTGAGGATGCACAGGATAGATGGGTGCGGTATCTGATGGCCGTGAAGAAACAGGATGAGAAGAGCAGTGTGGAGCTTTCGTTGCGGCGCGGCGATGGCTCGGTATTCCATGCGCTGTTGGATTGTGTGAGAAGCGAATCCTCGATACGCACCACTTTGAGCGACATCACTCTGCGCAAGCAGGCGGAAGACGAGTTGCGCATCGCCGCCGTGGCTTTTTCATGCCAGAACGGAATGATAATCACCGACCCGCAGGGGGTGATCATGCGGGTTAATCCGGCTTTCACACGCTTTACCGGCTACAGCGCCGAGGAGGCAGTCGGGCGGACGCCGGCAATGCTCCATTCGGGACGCCATGACCAGATGTTCTTTCAGCAAATGTGGGCCGTACTCAAGATGAAAGGCTACTGGCATGGGGAGATTTGGAACCGGCGCAAGAATGGCCAGATCTTCGCCGAGATGCTGTCCATCACCGCCATCGTCAATGCAAGCCATCGCGTCACCCATTATGTCGGCAGCTTCACCGACATCACCGAGAACAAGGAAGCCGAGGCCGAGATACACCGCTTGGCCTACTACGATTCGCTGACGAATCTACCCAATCGCCGCCTGCTACAGGACCGTTTGCACCAGGCTATCGTAGCCACCACGCGCAGCGGACTGCACGGTGCCATGTTCTTCATCGACATCGACCATTTCAAGGCACTCAACGATTCGCGCGGCCATGATGTGGGTGATCTGTTGCTGGTCGATGTGGCGCGACGCTTGCGCGAAGTGGTGCGTGAAAAAGACACGGTGGCGCGCCAAGGCGGTGACGAGTTCGTGGTACTGATGGAGGAATTGGGCACGTCGGCCAAGGAAGCCGCTGTGTTTTCCCAACATCTGGGTGCTAAATTGCACGCGGCACTGTCTGCACCGTTCAATTTGCATGGCTATGAATATCGTTGCAAGACCAGTATCGGGGTTGGTTTGTTCCATGCGCACGACAGCGTGGAGGATCTGTTCAAACACGCCGACCTTGCGCTCTATCAGGCCAAGAATTCGGGGCGAGATAAGCTACGCTTTTTCGACCCCGCCATGCAGCTCGCGTTGGATCAGCGCACCAACTTGGAGGCCGAACTGCACAATGTGATCAGGCACAAGCAACTGCGACTTTACTATCAGCCGCAGGTGGATGCCGCGCGGCGGGTGATCGGCGTGGAGGCACTGTTGCGTTGGCAGCATCCGCAACGCGGACTGGTGACACCGGACGTGTTCATCCCGTTGGCGGAAGACACGGGGTTGATCCTGCCGATCGGGAATTGGGCATTGGAAACCGCTTGCGCCCAGATCAAGACATGGGAATGCGCCGCATTGACGAGCGGGTTGCAGATCGCGGTCAACGTCAGTGCCCGCCAATTCCGCCAGCCCGATTTCGTGGCGCAGATGCAGCGCATCCTGGCCGACAGCGGCGCCAATCCGGCCCGCTTGAAACTGGAATTGACGGAAAGTTTGGTACTGGACGAGATCAAGGACACCATCGCCAAGATGTTGTCGATAAAGCAGCTGGGGGTACTGATCTCGATGGACGATTTCGGCACCGGCTATTCGTCTTTATCCTATCTGGCGCAGTTGCCGCTAGATCAGCTGAAAATCGACAAATCATTCGTGCGCAACCTGCCAGGGGTGGCCAAAGACGAGGCGCTGGCACGGGCGATCATCACCATGGGGTTGGGACTCAACTTGAACGTGATCGCCGAAGGGGTGGAGACCGAGCGCCAGCGCGAATTCCTCGAGGCGCATGGTTGCCATGAGTATCAGGGTTACCTTTTTAGCAGGCCGCTGACCTTGGATGCATTCGAAGAATTTCTGGAGCTGGCAAACTAGACGGCTTCAATCACCAAGGATAAATCACGAACGTGATGCTGCCTAAAGTCAAATGCGTCCAGCGTGAACAATTGTGTGGGGTATTTGAAGGCCATAAACTTTTCGCCTGAATGACACAGCCGGAGGACATTTAGGATTTGACTCGCTCATTATTCCTGATAAATGCTTGCGCCATTAGTTAGGTGCTTGCAATTTTATTAAAGTCCGTCATAATGGATTTAAATAATTAAATATAATCATTATGTCCTCTATATCGGATTACATGACAAACGATGAAATCATGCAATTGCTCGGCGAGCGCATGAAGAGTCATAGGCTTGGTCGCAACATCCCGATCGACCAATTGGCAGAACGCTCAGGCCTTAATCGTAAGACCATCATCGACCTTGAAGCAGGGAGAGATGTGCGCATGTCTTCGTTGATCAAGCTCATGCGTGGGCTCAATATGCTCGCCTCGTTAGAAGCGTCCTTTCCAGATGTCTTGCCGGGAGGAGAGGGGATTTCGAGCAGAGGCCAGCCACGTTTAAAAGCTTCTGGAGTGAGACGCAAACATGGCGACACCTAAGCCACGTACCCAAAGAACAGATATCTCCGCGACTGCCCATGTCCATCTATGGGGACAGTTGGTCGGACAGATATCCGCGTTCTCGAATGGTCGCATCGGCTTTACTTACGACAAGAAGTATCTAGCCAATGGCCGTGCGCTGTCACCTAAACACCTACCTTTGCAATCCGGCATCTTCGAGTTCCCGCAACTGAGGAACACAGAGACATTCCATGGATTGCCCGGTGTGCTGGCGGATTCTTTACCCGACACTTTCGGCAATAAGATCATCCAGAACTATTTCGAGTCTAGGGGCGAGAGAGACAAGGCACTGAGTCCGGTGCAACGTTTACTCTACATCGGCAAACGCGCGATGGGGGCGCTTGAATACACCCCAGCCCTGCAACGCAAAACCAAAGAAGAAGAGTTGGCGTTGGAAGTGCAGGCGCTGGTCGAGTCTGCGCGCAGGTTGATCGAGGGCGATGCCAACGACGCAGTGCAGGAGATCATGCGGGTCGGCGGCTCGGCAGGTGGTGCGCGCGCGAAAGCGCTCATCTTGTGGGACAGAGAACTTAAGCGTGCGAGATCTGGCTTTGCGACGCCCCAGGCAGGTGAAGAATCTTGGCTCATCAAATTCGATGGGGTCGGTTCGGCCAATGCGCTAGACATGCAGGCCAAGCCATACAACCGAATCGAGTACGTCTATGCTTTACTTGCCAAGCAAGTCGGTATCGAGATGTCTGATGTGTCTTATCTGGAAGACAATGGATTGTTCCATTTCATGACCAAACGCTTCGATCGCACGGGCGGTGACAAGACGCACATGCACAGTCTGGGTGGCATGACGCATGTCGATTTTAATATCCCGCAAGCGTTCAGTTACGAAGCTTGGTTCAGACTCATGATGGAATTGAAATTGGGGCACCAAGCCTTGGAGCAAGGTTTCAAACGCATGGTGTTCAACATCGTTGGTCGCAACCAGGACGATCACGTCAAGAACATCTCCTTCTTGTTGGACTCCATGACGGGCGATTGGCGTTTGGCTCCTGCATATGATCTGACCTTTGCGGCAGGCTCTGGCTATACCGCACGCCATCAAATGACATTGAGCGGTCAAGCGGACGGATTCACGCGTGAACTGTTGATCGAGACAGGCGAGAAATTCAGCATCAGGCATCCGGGTAAAGTCATCGATGAAATGGTGGATACATTTGCAGGGTGGGGCGGTTTAGCCTCGCAATATGGTGTCACCACCGAACAGATCGTTGAGGTTGGTAAGAAGCATCGACTACAGCTTAAGACCGTCTGAAGAATGGTGGCGCACTGTAGATGTGGAAGGTTTAAAAATCGGGCAGCGCAAGATTTGAAAAATCGTGCAACACCATGCAAAACCTTGAAATGGAATAATCTCAAAACATGTTGAAATCATTGAATTTGGTGCCCGGAACCGGAATCGAACCGGTACGCCTGTTTTACCAGAGCGACGGATTTTAAGTCCGTTGTGTCTACCAATTTCACCACCCGGGCAGGGGGCCGAAGATAGTGATGTTCACTAAGCCTCGTGGAGGCGGCGCATTATACATATGAGTATGAGTAGCGGAATAAATGAGAAATATTTTCCTAACTTTCTTGACACGAAAAACTTTATCCATATAATGCGGACTTCGTTTTTGCGGGAATAGCTCAGTTGGTAGAGCGATACCTTGCCAAGGTATAGGTCGAGAGTTCGAGTCTCTTTTCCCGCTCCAAATCACAAGGGAAAGCTTTTTAGCTTTCCCTTATCATTTCAGGGCACTTGCTCTGCTTATGGCGCGATAGCAAAGCGGTTATGCAGCGGATTGCAAATCCGTTTAGCCCAGTTCGACTCTGGGTCGCGCCTCCACTCTTCCACCCCTATGTAGCAAGGCTTTCAGCGGTATATGCCATGTGTTTATTTTCCGTTATTTTCCTTTCTTACCCCTCGATTTTCCCATCCCACTGTTCCCGTTTTGTTCCCGTTTGGATTTAAGCATAGTGTTCCCGTTTTAACGCGATCACCAAACTTTGCCGATTTCTGCTGAAGTTTGAAACACATTCAAAGACCCAATGAATACGGGGCAGGGCAGCCAATAACGCCTTCCTCGCCCTTGTCTATATAGCTTCAACACTGCGCGGCGCAGAAATACGGCTTACAACCCAATAGAATCAAGGTGCGCGCACTTAGCATGACAGCGCACCCTATATTCTATATGGCTTGCAGAGCATTCAGCATAAGCTGATGAGTTGGCAGGTGATAACGCTGATCTGAATCAAGACAAATGAATGCTCTCGCACGTATATTTTTTTGGACAATAGAAATTATTGCCCATTCCATCCGACCTGCATGAAATATAGGCAAGAAAGCATGTTGCATATAGTTATTGCAAATTGTGGCAGAGATAACGGTGATTAAGGAAAATAAATGAAGATTCTGCTTGTGTAATAATGTGGTGCGGTTGTATAATGCGTGCAGTTAGTCCTCGGACGGAAGAACGAGGAAAGACTAAATTGGATAAGTAGCTAATACAGAGGCATACCAGAACATCGGGGGACGCCTGCTTTAAGTAAGTGATGTTGGTTTTGACGACTGGGCCAACAAATATCACTGAGCAAGATCGTAGGAGGGCGTCGGAGCCGATGATCGACCGACAAATGCAGGAGTGACTACCTGTTGCATCACACCAATTTAGACTCATCCCGGTAGCGGCTCAGAAAAGAGTAAAAATCGCCAAGTAACAACCTCTAAATTCCCAAACGGAGTGTGTTGCTAATCTTAAAGGATTAGTAATGCACCCCATCGTCGAGCAACAAATCCTCAGCCTTTTCGCTGGCAGAACCCACATCAATCCGGTTGAGTGTGGACCTTCCATTGGCTGGGCTGAGCAAACTGTTTACCACCATCAGCACAAAAATGACTTTCCAATCCGCCAAGTTGTCCTAGGTGGTAGAAAAAAAGTAAGCATCGCTGATTATGTCGATTTTGTTCTGAACGGTCCCAACGCAAACCCTTCTGATACACCTCTTGTTGTAAAGCCAGGTCGCGGTCGCCCCTCCCATAAAGCTAAAGCAGCTCGCAAGGCTGCAGGGGGTGACCATGCGTAACTCCCAACCCCCCAAAACACCTGTAGCACGCGCTGTGAACGACATGTTCTTCGGTCATGTGTCGCACGACTTCACCAACGCTGATATTGAAGCGATCTGCACCTATCGTCGTAGCGTAAAGAAGCCCGACCTTAAACGTCAGGCGATTGCGATCGAGGCTCTTTGCTTGTTTGAAGAAAAATATTTGGCGGAAGAGGCTTTGTCGGTTAAAGAAAAACGCAAGCCACATCATCAAAAAAATATCAGAAATCTCAGCTTCTTCGCTCATCAACGATTCAAAGAGCAAGAGGATGGCTGGACGTGTGGAATGACTAGCACTGAGTTTGAAAATTCGGATGGAGTTTTCATAAGTTTGAAAGGTATGTCATCACTCGATCAGCAAATTAATGACGAAGGGTGTGGCACTTTGCACGATGTTGTTGGAGCAGAAGTGGCTAAAGAAATGCAGCCTTGGCGTGCTTTTGAGTTTGGCGAGTCGGTTGAGGGAATGATGGATTTGCTTCGCGGTGGCCCAGATGCCATTGCCGATATGTTTGGGATTAGTAAAAAACGGGCGGAGAGAATAATTCTTCAAAATAGGGTGAAGTTTGAGAAGGTGCATGAGCAATGTGATGTTGATCAGAACGGCATTGAGCAGATGCTTACATCTTTGTTCAATCAGTTTGAAGCACGTGCTAAGACTAAGGCTGTAAAGGCATCTCAGTTGGGTTTGTTCGGCGATGACGGAATGGGGGTGGCGTAATGGCAAACTTTATTACCAAAGCAAAAAGTCCAGCCGATCCTTGGACTCGCTTACTTCAAGCCACCGTGCGTGATAAGAACTTGTCATTTCGAGCGCGCGGTGTTTTGTTTAGGTTGTTGAGCAATATTGATGGATATCGGATGGCTGTCAAAGATCTTGAAAATGAGGGAACTGAGGGTAGGGAATCAATCAGTACTGCAATGAAAGAATTGAGGGCTCATCGATATTTAATTACCATCAAAACCAAAAATGATAAAGGACAGTATGACGGTTGTGAACACTTCATTTTCCACGAGCCTCAGCCAAAACTTGAAGATGAAGTGGAAGGAAAAATAAAGGAAAAGGGCGTTAAAGTTAAAGCTAGCTCGGCAAAAATGGGGTCTGCAGAGGCTCCAGTCGGAAAGAGGTTCGACGGCTTTAATGTTGATCTGGTTAATGATGGCCAATTTAAGAAATTTATTGTTGGAGCTACTCACCTTGCAAGGCTAAAAGGACTCTACACAGTTTTGCAAAACCAGGCAGGAGGGCTTGAGCAACAAATAGTTATGTATGGTCAAATAATTACTAATTCGAACGGTCGAAATCAAATTGAGCGAGGGAATTGGACCGCTAAGAAGTGGTTGTCATGACCTGCTCCCCGTAGACCGTACCACCTAGAAGTTAGTAAAGTCCGCTTTTGAAGAGAGGCGGAAATGAAGAAGAGTCGATTTAGCGAAGAACAGATCATCGGGTTCATCAAAGAAGTAGAA
>JBAYTV010000076.1:0-7302 GCA_041675405.1 Sideroxydans sp.
TGAGAAGTGCTGCTTGCTGGAAAATAGTTCGCAAGTCTACGCTAAGAATTTACTGTATTTGAAAGACCAAATTAAGGATTTGGAGAGAAATTCAGAGATTGCAGGAACGCGTATCAAACTTCTCGAACAACAAATGAATGAACAGAAAGCGGAACTAAAATCCATTGGCGACCGAATCCAGCATAACAAAAACGAAAGCAATATTAGTGCTCTCGTAGATGCGGTTAGACGATTGACCCAAGAGCTAATCGAGTTAGAGAAACGCCGCGCACAGTTGGAAATGCTAGATAAGCAAAATGGAATTTATGTGGCCCTAACGTTGCATCGACACGAGATACAAGAAAAACTGGATCTTATCTCCTCTTCGGGTGAGCGCGACCTTGATTTTTCACGATTTAAGATAGAACTCAAGGGGGAGATTGTTCGTTGGCTTGATATTCTGAAAACCAGAAACGTATCCAGAAATGTCACTATAGAAAATAGTTTAAAGATTGACTTCGGTGGTGAGCCTCTCGACGTAATCAAAGGCAGCACAAAGATACGAATTATTTTGGCCATTCATGCAGCGCTTCTTCAGTTGTTCTTAAAAGACAAATCACGAAGTTTTCGCTTTCTTATTCTTGATACACCAAAGCAGCATGAGATACATACAGACGATCTGTTGAGTTACATAAATGAGTTGAAAAAACTGGTATCAGAACATGACGCACAAGTAGTTTTGTCGTCCACGGATTTTAAGTATTTCTGCGATGCAGCTGATATGGAATGGGAGCCGCAATTCAAGGGAATTGAGCAAAACATGTATTTAGGCACTCCTGGTGCGTTAATTCGTCCCAACTAATGTTTGACCGGTATTTCATCTATTGACCTGTGAGTCTATGAGTATTGATCCAGCCATTAAGGCCATTGAAAATTTCCAGGCGGAGTCATTGACGAAAAGCCTTTCTGAAATTGAAGCTCTCATTTGTAGTATGGGCCAAAATGATGTTCAGAGCTTTTGTGGCAACCGTGGAATTGATGACGATTTTTTAGCATCGGCGCTATCCATTAAGAAGGTCGCAGGCCAAATCAACGTGATCATCCATGCCGCAGGCATATTGCGCTCACTCCAAAGTATTCTAGAGCCAGGAGAGAAGGTCGTAAGCGTGTCTCTAGGGGCAGGCAATACCGGACGAAAGTTTGATTTGGAAACGAACTACCGAGTTGCTGAATATAAGTTTATTGATTGGCAAGGCGGTGCAGAAACCATCCGTCAAAACTCAATCTTTAAGGATTTTTTCGAGTTGGCAGAGTATGAAACTCCCAAAAGGAAATATCTCTATGTTGTCGGCACTGAATATCCGTTCAAGTTTTTTATGAGTGGACGTGCTTTGCAGAGTGTTCTAAGTCGTAGGCCAGAGATGTTGGCTCGAATCAATTCTAAATACGGTCCTGATATTAAACAGGTCCGTGACTACTACGAACTCATGAGGCACGAAGTGGAAATCTGTGACATCTCTCCCTTTATTGGCAGAGGGGTGTAGAACCTCAGTCAAGGCAGCTTAGTTGTGATTGTGGCAGGGATAGCTATATTGCTAAAGTCTCGGCAGTGACCTCAAAACAGTTCTTTAGCCTTAACTCGTAAAGCATCGGCTAGCGCTTCGACTGCTGTTAGTGATGGGTTAGCTAGTCCACGTTCGATGCGACTCATATAACTACGCGCAAAACCACTCTTGTCGGCAAAAGCCTCTTGAGACATGCCTGAGGCAAGTCTCAATTCTTTCACTCTTTCTCCGAAATGTTTTCTAAGGGATGTTTTCACACCCCAAACTCTGTGGCAACGTATACTTAAAGGCCACGCACTAATTGATACATTTGATTGCGATAACTAAGGAGGTGAGATTGAAATCCATGTTGCTGTTTAGTTTGTTCGCATTTTCAGGTGTTGTCTTTGCAGGGGAGGATGAATTCCAATCAGCAAAGGGAGTGGGATATGCGCTGGTGATAGTTGAAAAGTGCACTGGCATTTCACCTCCGCCAAACTATGTTCAACGTGTGCGTGCTGGTATGACAAATGCTGGAATAGATGACGAAGATTTTCGACAAGGTTTCGTCGCGGGTGCCGTGCAAGCTGAACGGGATTATCGCGGCAAGCCTCCTGCGAATGAATGTAAAGATGCAAAACGAATCAAGGCGCAGATCGACAAATTGATTCTGTAGATACTATTTGGAAAAATATATGAAATACATTTTGCAACGAGTAGTAGGAGTAGTTGCTTTGGGACTTGTAATCATTTCATTGCAATCATGTAGCCCAAAACCCACAGCAAAGTATTGCAACGCAGTTGCCGAGTTGTCAAAAGGGTATGTGAGTGATCGAGATTATGGCTGGTCTTACAAAAAAACTGTTGAAACAATCGACGAGGCAATTGAACAAGCAAATCTTTCAACCTATGAGGAAAGGAACTTTAGCCGAGATTTGCATGAAGCTGCGGAAATTGCTTACATTGAGTCTCCAAAAATCGGAAGGACAGAGATTTATGACCGTATGCATTCAAAATGCATGTCTAGATAAAACTTCTCCCTAAACAATTGCCATGAAAAAATAAAATACTTCATGAAAATATCAACGGCTGTTGTTTGGGTAACTCTCGCGTTCGCATCATCTATCAGCGTATTCGCTGGGGATTACGAAGACGCGGCGAAACGTCAGAAATACTGCTCGGAAGATGGCGACTGGGCTGCCAAAATGTATGACGAGAGAAACGACGCGTCCGCCGTTAAAATTCAGCTAATGGTCTTTGACGGCATCGACATCAAGCATCCAAGCAAGAGAAAAGGCGTTGCTGTGCTTCGGAAGATAGCTAAATACGCCTATTTTGAGGCAACATCTCGCACCGACGCTTACACTCGCGGTTGGGCTATCTGCATGGATCGGCAATGAGCGAAGTTAAAGGCCGAGAGAGGTTCGTTTAATCGTTGACTCAGAGACGGTTGTGGTGGCTCACGATAATGAGGCTGCTGTTGTGGCTTTAGCACGTATCCCGATGATATTCGCTCTTGAAACTCCATAGAGCTTTGCCAGCGAACTTACCGACTCGCCTGAACTCAACTTGTGTCGTATTTCTTCACGCTGCTCTGGTGTGGTTTTAGACGGTCTGCCGAGTATCTTTCCTTCAGCTTTTGCACGTTGCAATCCAGCTTGTGTGCGCTCTACCAGAAGATCACGCTCCATCTCCGCAACAGCTGCCAGCATGGAAAGAAGCAACTTGCCTGCGGGCGATGTCAGGTCTGTGTTGCCTAGTTGTAGCACGATGACCTTGATACCTCGCTCACCAAGCTGTCGGACTGTCTGAAGCACATCTATGCTGTCTCGCCCCAAACGATCTAGCTTAGAGACCACCAGCGACTCCCCCTTGCGAATCTGACTGATCAGTCGCTTGAATGCAGGTCGCTGACTAGCTGCAACCTTGCCACTCACACCTTCGTCTGCATACCAATAATCGGACTCGATCTGATAACCAGCTTGCTCAAGTTCGAGTCGTTGGTTTTCGGTTGTCTGCTGTCCAGTTGAAACGCGTCCATATCCAAATATCATGATGCTCTCCCTCGTCTAAAGTGTCAGATAACGGTATCACTATAGGATGTCGTGTTAGGAAATGCGGGGGCTATTTTGATAACAGTTAGGGAGGTTGATTGTGGTGCTGTCGGAATACGGTCGATTTGTAACAGGCTCGAACTCAATCCGTCTTCATCCAATCCGATATTCTTCATTTATTGATCTGGGCAGAGAAGTTTCTATCGCAATTCTGTCAATTTCCAGCATCAAATTCAGCAAATCACTCAAAAAGAATTTAAGAATAGCTATTCAGATCAGCCTATTGACCTCGAAGATAGGCAATCTTCGTTCGCCTCTATGCGTGCCTATCTCCGCCCTATATCGTCTTCACCACTGACTTAACTATGTCAGCCAAATCGGAACGTTATATAGGAGAGCAAAATGACAATTACTTTGAAGGAAGGATTTAAGACGCCAACAGCATTGGTCGATTGGGTTGAGATTCGAGTGAGCTTGAAGAGTAAATCGCATCCTGGGCACATCAAGAGAGCTTATGAACAACAAGGGGTGTCTCGTGCCACTCCACTAGATGTAGGAGATGGTGGCGCAGCAAGTGAGTTTGACATTCGGATTCAGCACCCGCGTAACTATGCTGCTGTTGAAACCATTGTGAATGATCTTGATGCCAGCTATGGATTCATATCATCACCAAAGCTGATCGCCATTGAAGTCTCTATAGACTTTTATCATGAGAGTGCTGACTTCTCAGCTCTGATGGCTATGACAGAGAGATTAATGCTTAGTATCGCTCCGCCTGTTGCAAATAATCCGAGAGTGCATGGATATTCAGGTGGGTTATTTCTATCCAAAGACGAAATCAACGCCACTAGAACTCTTTATATCGGTAATGAGACGGATGATTTGATGTGGCGTGTTTACTGGAAGCGCACTGACGATACTGTCGAAGGTTTAGATGGGAGAAGAATAGCAAAGCCACTTCCAGATTCAGAGTTTAGAGCTCGTGTGGAAGTGCGACTGCAAGGTAAGGCACTTGGGTTATTTCAGATAGATATGGTCAGTGATCTCAGCAACTTTGCATTTGAGAAGTTGCATACGGAAAGTTTATTCAAATTCGCTAGAAGAGACGAAAGAGTAGGGGCGCTATTTACAAATGATTATTCAATCTACACTGCGAAATCATTGGGGATTGATGATGAATCGCCCGCATTTGTTCTGAATCGGTTTAATCGGAAGGATAAAAGAAGAAGAGATATTCAATTAAGTCGAAGTCTTAAGACTGACATTGAGTTGACTGAGGCTTCAAGAAATAGTCTTAGAAGACTGACTAAGCGTTTTTCTCTTAAGCACCCAGCACTTTGATGAATATCTACCGAGGGTGTTAACCATATGCTGCTTTTGGGATGCGATGTCCTAGGTGGATTAAGAGGAGCGAAAGGTGGTCAATCTTTTAACTGGGAGCATTGAGGCGTCCCCTTATACAGGCTGTTCTGAAATAGTTGGTTCGTTCATCAACTCAATCAGAGCGGCTTGTATTTGCCTTAGCGGTTCCACAATATCTTTCGTATCAAGTCTGACGTAGTGCTTGTGGAGCACATCGGATTTGGGAGCGGTGTGGTTCAGGATGCGCCGCATGACCGTATCACTCAAAGCTAGGCGTTCACCCGTCGTAGCCAGCAACTTTCTAAGATCGTGCAGCATGAAGCGGGGCGCACCTAAGCGCATCGCCATTTTGTGCACATGTTCTTTTGCTACGCCGATGAATAATCGGCCATCTGGCTCCAACCCACTACAGCGACGAACGAGAATCTCATTCATGTTCTCCGTGATCGGGAGCGTGTGAACTTTGCCGTTCTTCGTTTCGTTGATCGTAATGATCCCTTTGTTGAAATCAATGTCTTTGGGGCAAAGATTGTGGCACTCATCTCGTCGTAGTCCCGTGAACAGAATCAGCATGACGAAATCACGCTGGCGTTCATGAAGGGCAGCCACTCCTTTACCCCATGCCGGCATTCCATCTTCCCTCAATACCCGTTCTCTTGGCTTGGAGCGATCAGGCATCAACCCAGCAGCAGCAAGTCGAATAAACGGATTGACGATGTGTGTGCCGTGGACGGCATTCAGGTATTTGATGAACGAGCCAACAAGACCGCGCCCGACTTCCACGATGGCCGCTCCGTTCGACTGGGCGAACTGATGGCAGTGCATGGAGAAGGTGTTGTCAGACAGCGTCGTTATGGGGCGATCCATCCACTCGCCAAAGTGGGTTCGGAACATGGAGTCATAGCGTTTGCGGCTAGAGTCCTTGATGCCCTTGGCTACTCCGTAGTCCTTGAGCGATTCACGAATGGTCGGGAAGACGGATGGCTTACGCATGGGCATCTGACCTGCGCGGCAGTCTCGCAAGACCTTCATAGCCATAGTGCGAGCTTCTTCGACGCTAATCAGCGGCCAATATCCCAAAGTCATTCTGAACTGCTGACCCCGAACGCTAGTCGCCACAAGGAAAGTGCGGCTACGTTTGTTCGGCTTTAGACAAAATCCGCACAAGACCTTGTCTCTCAGGATGCGGCTGTCAGTGGCAGAAAGCCTTTTGAGCAAGGCTTCTGAGAGGGTTATAATCACACTTTCTCCAAGACAAAACCAATACAAAATCGTTGAAAAAGTGCTCTGATTTTGGTGTTTTGGCTCAACCACTGTTTTTCCATCGGCTAACGGTTTGTTGCGGATCGGTCACTTCGACGATACCGACGTTAGGCTCGATGTGCATTGATTATTAAGGAACTTAAATGAGTCTCAAGTGCGGTATCGTCGGTCTTCCAAACGTGGGTAAATCCACCATGTTCAATGCGCTCACCAAGGCGGGCATCGCGGCGGAGAATTATCCTTTCTGCACGATCGAGCCGAACGTCGGCATCGTTGAAGTGCCCGATCCACGCATGGCTGAATTGGCGAAGATCGTCAATCCGCAACGCATGCAACCCGCCATCGTCGAGTTCGTCGACATCGCGGGTCTGGTCGCGGGCGCGTCCAAGGGTGAGGGCTTGGGCAATCAGTTCCTCGCCAACATCCGTGAGACCGATGCCATCGTCAACGTCGTGCGCTGTTTCGACGACGAGAACGTCGTGCACGTCGCAGGCAAGGTCGATCCATTGTCCGACATCGAAGTCATTCTCACCGAGTTGGCACTGGCCGACATGGCCGTGGTGGAACGCACCATCCAACGCGAGGGTAAGAAAGCAAAGTCGGGCGACAAAGATGCGCAGAAATTAGTCGCAATCTTAGAAAAGTTGCTGCCGCATTTGAACGAAGGCAAGCCGGCGCGTACCTTCAATCTGAGCGACGACGACAAGGAAATTATCAAGCCGCTGTGTCTGCTCACCATCAAGCCCGCGATGTATGTCGGCAACGTGTTGGAAGACGGCTTCGAGAACAACCCGCACTTGGACCGCCTGCGTGAACACGCCGCGAAAGAAGGCGCGCCCGTCGTTGCACTGTGCGCCAAGATCGAAGCAGAGTTGGCCGATCTGGATGATGCGGACAAACTTGAATTCCTCGCCGACCTCGGTCTGGATGAACCCGGTTTGAACAAACTCATCCGCACGGGTTACGACCTGCTCGGTTTGCAAACCTACTTCACCGCAGGCGTGAAAGAAGTGCGCGCGTGGACCATCCACAAGGGCGACACCGCACCGCAAGCGGCGGGTGTCATCCACACCGACTTCGAAAAAGGCTTCATCCGCGCA
>JBAYTV010000077.1:0-7237 GCA_041675405.1 Sideroxydans sp.
CGATAGTTTTCCCGGAATGGTCGCCTGTTAATGGAAGCATCCTCAAGCGGCGTGATTTCACCTTCCATGGCTTGCTTGCTCATGCTGATCACAGTGAGCTCCCTCTTTTTTCTGATCTCGGCGATGATGTGTTTTTACCTACTCCGGTCAAAGAATATCCTCCAACTCACTTTTTGAGGGTCGCTGATGCTAAACAACAGTAGATACAATCCAGATGTGTTGTCTTGCCTAGCCAACCTAAGCAATGATGAGGTGTTCACGTCGCCACAACTTGCAAATGAGATTCTTGATATGTTGCCAAATAAATTATGGGGCGACAAGAATGTAAAATTTCTAGATCCGGTGAGTAAATCAGGTGTTTTCTTGCGTGAGATTGCAAGACGTCTAGATATCGGCCTGTCAAAAGCTATTCCCGATAGGCAGGCAAGAATAAATCATATCTTCACAAATCAAATATTTGGGCTTGCAATTACTGAATTGACTGCGCTTCTATCGAGAAGAAGCGTGTATTGCTCTAAAGCAGCTAACGGAAAATATTCCGTATGCGATAAATTCAAGGACCCCAAAGGAAATATTCTATTTGAGAATATTATTCATTCATGGGACAGCGGGCGATGCAAATTTTGCGGCGCTAGTCAACAAGAATATGACCGTAGAGATGAGTTTGAAGCGCACGCTTACCAATTCATCCACACAACTTCACCAGAGGACATTTTCAAAATGAAATTCGACGTTATTGTGGGGAATCCTCCATATCAACTGAATGATGGCGGCGGCACTGGTTCAAGTGCAATACCGATTTATCATAAATTCATTCAGCAGGCTAAAAAGTTAAACCCAACATATTTGTCGATGATTATTCCAGCTCGTTGGTATACGGGCGGGCGGGGGGTTGATGAATTTCGTGAGGAGATGCTAAATGATTCCAGAATAAAAATAATTCACGATTTTCCGAATGCTTCGGATTGCTTCCCAGGAGTGGAAATCAAGGGGGGGGTTTGTTTTTTTCTGTGGGAAAAGCTCTATAAGGGTAAATGCAAAATATACACCCATAAAGGGGCTGAAATTATCTCCGAAGATGAGCGAGATTTATTGGAAAAGGGAGCTGAAACATTTATTCGTTATAACGAGGCAATCTCGATTCTGAGAAAGGTTCAAAAGTTCCACGAACCAAGTTTTTCAAATTTGGTGAGCGCCAATGACCCGTTTGGTTTTGACGTCCGAGCTGAGAGCAGCTACAAAAGGGTGCCACCTGAATTCAAAGAAAAACCATTCAAAGATGGCGTTGAATTCTATTTCAATGGTTGGCAAAGAAAAGGTATCGGATACATTAATAAATCAAGTATAAATAGAAACCCAGAGTGGGTGAAAGAATACAAGGTTTATATAACTAAAGCATACGGGGCTGGCGAAACTTTTCCGCACCAGATTCTAAATAAGCCAATACTTGGTAAGCCGAATACTTGTTGCACGGAAACATATCTCGTTATTGGCCCCTTTCCGAATAAAGCAATATCCATGAATGCAATTTCATATATTGAAACTAAGTTTTTTAGATTCTTGGTATTACTTATAAAAAACACGCAAAATGGTATGAAAAAAGTATACACATTTGTTCCTTCACAAGATTTTAATGAACCTTGGACTGACGAGATGCTGTACAAAAAATATAATCTGACAAAAAATGAAGTGGGCTTCATCGAAACTATGGTGAGGCCAATGGATTCAGCAGATGAGTAGGAAATATTTCCCACAGCGTCCTGAATCTAGGCCAACAATATATGCCTATGAGGATACAAACCCTCAATACCTCGGTTTGCTGAAGGTTGGCTACACGATCATTGATGCTCAAACTCGTGTGGCTCAGCAGTACCCTACTTCAAAACCAGGTAAGCCACCATACAAGATTGTGTTTGAAGAATCTGCTATGCGGAATGACGGCGCTGTCTTTACCGATCACGACGTTCACCGTCATTTAAGAAGGCTCGGAATAAAAAATCCAAAAGGTGAATGGTTTAAGTGTTCCGCTAAAGAGGTTAAGGCAGCTGTCATTGCACTGCGCACTGGTGTGATGAACGAGGATAACCGACATCTAGATTTCAAAATGCGCCCCGAGCAAGATGAGGCTGTGGAAAAGACAGCAGCCTATTTTCATAGTTTTAGGAAAGAAAACAAAAATATTCCGCCTCACTTTTTGTGGAACGCCAAGATGCGCTTTGGAAAGACCTTCGCGTCCTATCAGCTTGCAAAGAAATTGGGATGGAAGAAGGTGTTGGTTCTGACATTCAAGCCGGCAGTACAGACTGCGTGGGAGGATGATTTAAAGTCACATGTTGATTTCAAGGGGTGGCAGTTTATCTCCCCCAATGGCCTTACCTATGAGGATGCTGACAAGAAGAGACCTATAGTTTGCTTTGGTTCATTTCAAGATTATTTAGGAAAAAATAAAAGCACTGGAGGTATAAAAACCAAGAATGAATGGGTTCATACGACTCACTGGGATTGTGTAATCCTTGACGAATATCATTACGGTGCTTGGCGCGAAAGTGCAAAAGATTTGTTTGAGGCCGAAGATAAAAGAGAAATTGAATACTCAGAAGGCCAGGGTGTAGATGATTTTGACGAAGAGATAATGCCCATAACAACAAGCGGCTATCTTTACCTTTCTGGAACTCCGTTCAGAGCAATATCTTCAGGTGAGTTCATAGAGGAACAGATTTTCAATTGGACATACTCCGACGAGCAGAGAGCCAAGCAAGAGTGGAAAGGGGATAACAACCCTTATGCGTCATTGCCTAGAATGGTCATGCTGACTTATCAACTTCCGGATTCGATTCGCGAAATCGCAATGCAGGGTGAGTTTAATGAATTTGATTTGAATGTGTTCTTTTCCGCATCCGGGGATGGTGACTTTGCGAAGTTTACCTACAAGAACGAAGTGCAGAAATGGCTAAATCTGATCAGAGGTGCATTTCTGGAGACCGCTGTAGACAACCTAAAAATGGGGGCTCAAAAACCCCCAATGCCTTTTTCGGACACTCGACTTCTGAATGTGCTTTCACATACGTTCTGGTTTTTGCCTAGTGTTGCATCGTGTTATGCCATGCGTAATTTGCTTGCCGAAAAACAGAATAAGTTCTACCAAGATTACGAAGTGGTTGTAGCGGCAGGAATAGGTGCAGGTATTGGTGCCGCAGCATTACCACCCGTTCAGTATGTAATGGATGATCCATTAAGATCAAAATCAATCACGCTTTCTTGCGGAAAGCTAACCACAGGCGTTACGGTCAAACCTTGGACTGGCATATTCATGCTGAGAAATGCGTCCACCCCAGAGACCTATTTCCAGGCTGCATTTCGAGTTCAATCGCCTTGGACCATTAAAAATCCAGACAGCACTACACCCAATAAGGAAGTGATAATCAAAAATGAATGCTATGTCTTCGATTTCGCACCAGACAGAGCGCTAAGGCAAATTGCCGATTACAGTTGCCGCTTGAATGTTGATGAGTCCAACCCTGAAATGAAGGTGGCAGAGTTCGTTAGTTTCCTGCCCGTGTTGGCCTATGACGGTAGTTCAATGAAGGAGATTGATGCCGCCGGCATTCTAGATATGGCAATGAGCGGAACGACAGCAACATTGTTGGCGCGCCGGTGGGAAAGTGCTTTATTGGTGAATGTGGATAACAGTACATTGCAGCGACTAATGAACAACAAAGCTGCCATGTCTGCACTGATGAGCATTGAAGGATTCCGCAATCTGAATCAGGAAATTGAAACGATTATCAACAAATCTGATTCAGTAAACAAAGCTAAGAAGGAGGCTAATGATAAAGAGCTTTCTCCCAAAGAAAAGAAGGTTCTCACCGAGGAAGAAAAAGAATACAAGAACCTACGAAAGCAAATTCAGGAAAAACTGATTAAGTTCGCTACTCGCGTACCAGTGTTTATGTATTTGACAGATTATCGTGAGCGATCTCTCAAAGACGTCATCACACAACTAGAACCAGGGCTATTCAAGAAAGTGACTGGTTTAGATGTGAAAGACTTCGAACTACTCGTTAGCCTTGGAGTCTTTAATAGTGCACTTATGAATGATGCCGTGTACAAGTTCAAGCGATATGAAGATGCTAGTTTGAGTTACACAGGAATAAATAAGCATGAAGGTGAAGATGTTGGTCTATATAACACCGTGCTCAGTGCGAATGATTACAAAACATTTGAAAATGTTTCAGGAAATTCAAAATGAGCTGAGGAGATGACAATGAAGGCCAATCGATAGATGTAGAGACTTAAGAGGAATCAACATGGCAGCCAAAAACCAAGTGGTTCATGAAGGAAAAATCTATTACTCAATGGCAGCGACGGCTAGATTGCTTGGAACCACGACTACCAAAGTGAAGCAGCTTATTGTGCCCGAAGGTCTGGAGTGGACGAACATCCGTGTAAATGGTCCTATTTGGATTGGCGCTGAAAGCATCGCTTCGTATTTGAAGCGAAAGCAGGCGGCTAAATGACCGTGCAATCTTTATCTAAAATCGTCCTAATCCTCGCAGCCTTACTTCTCACAACCCCATCCCACGCCGCCACCATCCAAGGTCGCGTAGTAGGCATAGCCGATGGCGACACCGTAACCGTCCTAGACTCCTCGAACACCCAATACAAGATCCGCCTCATGGGTATCGATGCACCCGAGAAGAAGATGCCGTTCGGTCAGCGTTCCAAAGAGAACCTTTCTGACCTCGTGTTCGATAAGCAAGTCACCGTCGATTACAGCAAGCAAGACCGCTATGGCCGCACCGTTGGCAAGATCATCATCAATGGGGTTGATGCCAACCTTGAGCAGGTCAAAGCAGGGATGGCGTGGCATTACAAGCAGTACAAGCGAGAGCAATCAGCTGCTGACCAATTGAGCTATGCTGATGCTGAAGAACAAGCGAGGGCAGGGGGCAAGGGGCTGTGGGTTGATGCCGATCCGGTGCCGCCTTGGAGTTGGCGTAAAGAGCAGAAGTCGCAGCACTAACGGAGATATCAAGATGACTAATGCAATTCCAGCCCAAGTATTGAGTGAATTTAAGTCGAAGTACGATGCTAGCGCTATGGATCAGCTTTGGAATATCCAGAGTCAGAAGTTTCGAACATTTTGGTCCGAACGAGTGATTCCCAAGTCATCTGATGTCATATCAGATGCGGAGTCAGATGAAGTAATTCGTATCCTTGACCGTAACGGGAAAGGCAATACAAAAGACAGCGAAGCAGTTGCAAAAGCCATGGTGCCGCAGGGAGCATGGAGGCGGATGTTTAATGAGTTTCACACCAATGAAAAACTGGGTTCATTGATCACTGACTTGATGAAAGAAATCGAACCTAATCGCAAGGCAGCTTTAATCGATGATCTATACAAGATGAATGCGGGTCAAGGTAACAATCTTACTGGGCCTAGTGGGAATGCTATTTCCGCATTCCTTGCGGCCTTTGATCCATCAAAGAACCTCTCAATCATCTCCCTCAAACATCGACGTGCAGTCATCGAGTTTCTAGGTTTGAGTGTTCCATTTGATTGGGATACATCATCTATAGGGACACGGATTGTCACTACCAATGCACTGATATTGGAGGGCTTCCGCTCAAGTGGTCTTGAGGGTTCTGCCCGAACGATATCGTGCTTCTGTTATTTCCCGTCCATGAAAGCCCTTTGGAAGGGAGAGCACACCGTACTTAGAACTGACAAGAGCGTCAGCGTGTCCATTCCGACGGCTACCGACATTGCAGAAGAAACCGAGGGTATCACTGAAGATTCAATCCGCGAGTCCATGCAGATGCAAGCGTTGATATGCAAGATTGGGACAAGCATGGGATGCACGATATGGTTGCCCAAGGCGGATCGTGGTCGTGTTTTGAAGGCTTGGAAGCCTGAGCCAGGTGAGCTACTGGAGACACTTCCTCTTGGATTCGATTCATCAACCATGAAGACTGTCGAACAGATCGATGTACTTTGGTTAAAGAAGAGAACGATAGTTAGAGCCTTTGAAGTCGAGCATACGACATCTGTGTATTCAGGTTTGCTGAGGATGGCTGACTTGGTGGCTCTACAGCCAAACATCAACATCAAATTGCATATCGTGGCTCCAACCGCAAAGCGGGATAAGGTGATGCAGGAGATTATGAGGCCAGTCTTTTCGCTACTTGAGGGGAGAGCCTTGTCTGAGATTTGCACTTATCTGTCATACGACACCATCAAAGAAATTGGTGAGTTAAAGTTTCTCTCACACCTGTCAGATAAGGTGATTGATGATTTCGAAGAGTTTGCTGAAGACTAAGGTGTAGAGATGTGCGGCCGCTTCGCATTAAAAGAAACTCCACAGAAGCTCGCAGAGCATTTTTATGCCGCAACAGACTTGGACTTCTCACCGGCCTTCAATATCGCACCAGCAAGCCACATCATCACCATCACTGCGGATCAAGAAGAACACCGTCACCTTCGCCAGATGCGCTGGGGGCTGATACCGTCTTGGGCTAAAGACCCATCAATCGGAAACAAACTAGCCAATGCCCGTGGCGAGACGGTCCACGAGAAGCCGTCATTCCGTTCCGCTTTCAAATATCGGCGCTGCATCATCCCAGCGTCGGGCTTCTATGAGTGGAAGACCGAGGCGGGGAAGAAGAACCCTCGGTTCATCAGCTTAAAGTCTGGTGAGCCTTTGGCTATGGCTGGCCTCTGGGAAACGTGGCAGCCTGAAGGTGGAGATGCCGTTCAGACGTGTTGCATCATCACAACTGAAGGTAACGAGTTGATGCAGCCAATTCATGACCGCATGCCTGTCTTGTTGGATCGAGATCAGTGGGGGGTGTGGTTGTCTCAAGACGTGAAACAAGCAGATCTGCTGTTGCCAATGGTTCGTCCTCATGAACCGGAATCTATGCAGGCTTGGTCGGTGAGTCGCGAGCTCAATCGAGTGGGGCTCAGGGATGATGATGGGCTAATTGAGCGGTTGTGAATGGCTCAAACTCGGCCACAACTGCCGATGGCAACTTGATGAGCCTACGGCCGATTATGGATTGTCACCAGTCTTTGACGGAGATATCCCTGCAGAATTCACCCGTCGAATAGCCAAAGTCATTAAGATAAACGGTGCCGTAAAAATACGGTAGCGATTCAATATGATCAGGCGGATTTAGGGAGGGCAAGAATAGTATGCAAACTGAAACATCTGCTATGGCCAAACGTAATATAAAC
>JBAYTV010000078.1:0-7198 GCA_041675405.1 Sideroxydans sp.
CCGTTCGATTGCAGACCGAAGATGGTGCCACGATCGATGACCAGATTGAACTCGACGTAACGGCCACGACGATACAGTTGGAAGTCGCGCTCGCGTTCACCATAAGGTGTATTCATGCGCTTCTCCAACAGCGGCACATAGGCCGACAGGTAATGGTCACCCACGCTCTGCTGGATGGCAAATGCCGATTCAAAATCCGGTTCGCTCAGATCGTCGAAGAAGATACCGCCCACACCGCGCGGCTCGTTGCGATGTTTGAGGAAGAAATATTCGTCGCACCATTTCTTGTAACGCGCGTGATGATCACCATCGAATGGCGCAAGCGAGTTCTTGCAGATCTGGTGAAAGTGAACGGCATCTTCCTCGAAGCCGTAGTAAGGCGTGAGGTCCATGCCGCCGCCGAACCAGAACACCTTCTCACCATCCGGTTTGTGCGCCATGAACATGCGCACGTTGGCATGTGAGGTCGGCGCATAAGGGTTGCGCGGGTGCATCACCAGCGACACCCCCATCGCCTCCCAACTGCAACCCGCCAACTCTGGGCGGTGTGCCGTGGCGGACGCAGGCATCTTGTCGCCCTGCACGTGAGAGAACGCCACACCGCCGCGCTCCAACACATTACCTTCTTCGAGGATGCAACTGATGCCTTCACCTTTTGTAATACTGCTGGCCTGTCCTGAGCTTGTCGAAGGACGCGTCCATTTGTCGCGTATGAACTTCTTACCGTCCACTTGTTCCAGACGATCAACGATGAGTTCTTGCAGTTGCAGAAGATAGGTTTTGACGGCGCTTGAATCCACGTTGCTCATGTTCTCTCCATTGATGCCGTCATTCCCGCGCAGGCGGGAATCCAGTTAGTCAAAAATCTCTCCGCATCGCGGAGGCAAAATCCAACTGCCTATTTATTAAGAACACTGGATTCCCGCTTGCGCGGGAATGACGGGTTAAAAATTACTTACGCAAGATTTTACCACCCACCCATGCACGAATCGTCGAAGGTTGCTTGCGCTTTCCCACTCTGCCGCGCAGTACCCACACTTTATTTCCGAATAATCTTTGGCACTCGGCATAGGTCTTCGCGGGGCGGCATCCGCTACGGTTCGCACTGGTGGAAACCAATGCACTTCTCGCCTCACGACAAAGTCGTTTTGCAAGCGGATGGGCGGTGAGGCGCACGGCGAGTGTATCGTGATCGCCGCGCAACCAGCGCGGTGCAGAATCTGCGACGGGCATCAGATAGGTGACCGCCTGCGCGCCATCGCGCTGCAGCTTGGCTTGCTCGTTAGATGTAAGTGGTTTCAAGTAGCGTGCGACTTGAGAATACTGCGACGCGATGAGGATGAGTCCTTTGCGTTGCAGGCGTTGCTTGAGCTTGAGGATGCGCTGCACAGCCTTGCGATTGCTCGGATCACAACCCAAGCCGTAACACGACTCGGTCGGGTAAGCGATGAGACCGCCGCGCTTGAGGTGGGCGGCGAGGGCGCGGCCTGCCAAAGTGGTTCTTTCCTTCACGCTTTTCCTTTTCACATCTCCACCAATAACAATTCAGCCATCTATTACAGACTGCTATCTAACAACGAATGGTAACAACATTGCCACTACCACTCTGTTATCCCAACACTGCAACTAACTCGGCGATGACCGCCAGTTCTTCGCCGCTTTCAGGTTCAAGCACAATTGGTTTGAAACTTGGATTCGTTGACGCCGGATTCAGAACAATGCGACTGTGTCGCCACTCACTATCGCCTTCAGAAATCTTCTCGCTCTGGTAAATCTTGATGGTGTAGTGCCCGCCCATATCTGGATCGTCAATACTTCGGTGCTGCACTAAGACGACTTTCCCTTGTCTTGAACCGACGGGATTTAAACTGAATAGACACCAAGCGCCATTTGGAATGCGCTTATTCATTGACTCACCAACTACCCTCGCGACAAACTGACCTGAATGAATTCGGAAGCTACTCGGTAATTCCACCCACTGATATTGATCAAAATTAGCATCGCCAACCAGCGGCACCTCATCGACCATTTGCATCTCACTAAACAACCCTGCAGCAATCGCTAGATCATAAATGGGCACCGCATTCTGATATGGCTTAACTTCGTCACTCTTGAGCAACCTAAGAGTCAAGCCTTCATATAGCTTGTCATTGCTTGCTTGCATTCCTTCAATCAATCGCCCTTCAATGGCAACTGTCGTTTGATACTCCTGCGCAGCCCTACCCATTGCCTGTTCAAACCATGCATTCGTTTCTTGATCTGTGCAATAAATGTAACAACCTTTCATGCCTCGAGTCATGAGGGTACGGTAAGTATTTTTAATGATTGCATCGGCCTTTTGTTTAGCCGCTCTTGGGTTTTCCCTGAGTAGTGTCTTGTATCCTTTAATCGATGCATCCGTTTTTGCACGCTTGCTTGCATCAGTTACTACCACGCCATCACGAATAACAAAATCAGAACCAATGATGACACCGATGTAATCAGTTTCAAGTCCTTGGCAAGTATGGATGCAACCAACTTCATTAACCGAGTCAGGTTTAAGTATCCACAGATTTCCATCACTGGCGAGATTCCATTTCATGGCAAAGCCATGCTCGTCAATGGATATGTCTTTCAAGTTCGCATCGTTCTTGCTGACCCAATCCCAGCAATAGCCTGCAACTATTCGAGCCTTGTTGTTAATGCGATTCTTCTCGATGATTGCGTCGCGGAGTTCGGTTGGTGAGCCAAACACCTTAAAGTCATAGTTGATGTTTTCAAGAGTTCGATTAGCAGTTTCCCGCACGTCCAACGTGTTATCTATCCAAGCGAGATAACCATCTGATCCGTTACAACGAAATTGGGATTGCAATTCCAATTGATGAACAGAAGCACCGAGACGCTTTGCCCATTCCTTGATCGCGCCAGTCTCGCCAATATCCTTGAAGGTGACTTTCTGGTCTTCATCAATGAAGAAAATACTGAACTTTGCCGCATTGATGATCTCCTTGATCTGGTTCTCACCCAAATTTTGAAACATGCCTGACCTTTCATTGAGCCGGTGCGCTTCATCAACAATTAAAGCATCAAACACATTCGCGTCTGTGTCTGTATAAACACCCGAACCCTTGAAAAGATTCTCGATGTGACTTTTTCGAAACGATCCTGTCAGAAGCGAGGTATAGACTGTCCGTGGCGCGGCGTTTTTAGTGACATACTGTGCAAGCAGTTGATCCTTTGTTAGTGCTACAAGCAGATTTACCGCGACCACGGATTTCCCAGTTCCTGGACCACCCTCAACAATTAGCACATGCTTGTCTTTAACTGTCGCCCTCTTCACCAATGACAGCGCTGTTTCATAAACGATCTTCTGGTCATCGATCATCAATAATTCTTGATTGCCTTTCAATAGCGATGCCAGTTTGTCAGCAAGACTCTTCGATGGTCGAATTCTGCCCTTATCTATTCGATACATCACTTCACCAGAATCGCCGAATTTAACGTAGTGCTTGATGAACTCCGCTAGTTTCTGAGCGTCTTTACGAAGAAAAGCAGGCGCCTTACGGGTATGGTCGGCGTAGAAAGGTGCATTGATTACATCGTCCGATATGCAATTGTGCAAATAGGCGCAAGGCTGTAAGCCAATATTTTCTTGCTGCACAGTTTCATTAAAATCCTCCAGAAGCGCCGCATAAGTCCATGCCTGATACGAGGGGTGACTAACTTCCCGTTCCGAACCGCCAACAAATGTTCTAACGACACCATCCATGGAAGTTGCCTTGACGTTCTCCCACTGCTTGAGCTCAATAATGATGGCCATAGATCGTTGATCTTCCCCTTTGCCAGTGAGGATGAAATCAATGCGTTTAGTAGTTTGGGGGAGCGTATATTCGATCGCCACACCAGAGTTTTCTGGAATCCCATCATCCGCGAGCACTTGGCTCATATAGAGCATGGAGTTGCGCCACGAAGTGATTTCGTTCTTATTTGTGGTACGCCCAAGATGGCGTTGAAATGATGAGAGGATTTTATTGTCGATGATGTTAGAGCGGACATCATCAAGAAACTCTGCTTTGGTAGACGTATAAACCAGCACTTGAGCTCCTTATGATTTGTTATTTGTATTCCGTGTACTTCTTGGCACTACCTCGAACTTTATCTGCTGGATATTTTTTTTCGTTCAGCGCCAATTTCTTGTCGACCGCCGCCATCAAATCTAATTGCATCTTATCCGCCAACCTCACCAGATAGATTTGAATATCCGCGAGTTCCAATTCAATCTCAGCAAGCTTCTCAGGAGAAAGGTTTTTGCTTTGTTCTTCAGTCATCCACTGAAAATGCTCGACAAGCTCTGCGACTTCCGCAATTAGGGCCATTGATAAATTCTTTGGGGAATGGAATTGATCCCAATCCCGATCAGCTGCAAATCTACGCAATTGCACCTTTATCTGGCCAATCTTCCCATCACTCATTTGTCTTTCCTTCTCGACTATTCTTGTTACGACATAGATATGTGTTGCACAACGCACTTTCGAAAATCCGTTCTTTCGTCATTACTTCGTTTTTTGATGCCTTGGCTTCTCTATTGTTTCCAATGCTTGCAGTCCCTAGGGATCGGCCTTTCTATTTCGAACTTTTCAAAACGTAACGTCCGGTCTTATTGCCGCCTACCTTTTCCACTACACCGGCGTCCAACAACGGGCGCAGCAAGTCCATCGCGCCCTGTTTGGAGATGTCCAGCGCAGACCATATTTCGGCAGGTGTCATGCCGCCGTGGTCTCGCAGCAGGTGGAGCAGTTGTTCCTGTCGTGGGCGCAGTATGAGTTTCTCGCTTGTTCTGACTTGCAGGGTCTGGATGCGCACCCAGGCTTGCTCCAATGTTTTGTGCAAACCTTCTGCGCAGTATTCCAACCATGCGCTCAAATCATCACCGGTGTCGCGCACCCTTTGTAGCTCTGCGTAATACCTTGGGCGATCTTCCCAGTAATACTCGTCCACGGAAAATATGTGATGTGTATCGAAGCCGCGTCGGTAGAGTTCCCACAGGGCAAGTGCACGGCCGGTACGGCCATTACCATCTGCAAACGGATGGATTGCTTCGAAGCGGTAATGCAGGATGGCCGCGCTAAGCACGGGCGAAAGTTTCTTCGCCTCTTTGTTCCACCATTCCAGCAATTCGAACATCAGCCCAGAAACTGCATCGGGTGGGGGTGGTAAGTAAGGGCCGACGCGAACCGCCATCATCCGGTACTTACCTGCCTCTCCCTGATCCATGACTTCACCAGCCAGTATGCGGTGCAGTTCCAGAATCTCCGTGTGGCTGATCTTTTTCTTGGCTGCGTTCTTTTCCACATATCGCAGTCCGGCAAAGTAATTGATGACTTCGCGTTTCGACCGCGCACTGGATGATGATAGTTCACGCCCTTCTTCCAGCGCGCGCACTTGTTCCAGCGTCAGCGGATTGCCCTCGATAGCGGTGGAGGCGTGCACGTTGCGGGTGCGCGTGTCTTTCTGCAACGCGGGTATCCACGCCAGATCAACGACTGCATTCTGGATTCGCTCACGCAATGCAGCAATCTGCTCAACTTCGACGAGCAGACTGGAGCTGATGGTGAATTGGGGAGCGTATGCCATGAACAGAGACTACTTAACGGTCAAGTATAAGTCAAGTTATGAGTCAAGCCACTCTTGAAAATAAAACGGAGAAGCGATGATGCTTCCCCGTTTACCCTCTCCCCTAGCCCCTCTCCCGCAAGCGGGCGAGAGGAGTGAGGGGGCTTTTATTTCCTGCCGATGGCACGATAGCCGATGTCGCGCCGCATCTGCTGTCCATCGAAGTGGATGGCGTCAGCGAATTCATACGCACGGTTCTGCGCCTGTTTCACCATATCGCCCAGCGCGACGACGCACAGCACGCGACCGCCGCTGGTGACGACCTTGCCATCTTGCATGGTGGTGCCGGCATGGAACACATGACCGTCTTCCAACTTCTTCGGCAAGCCGGTGATGACGTCACCTTTGCGCGGTGTTTCGGGATAGTTGGCGGCGGCCATCACCACGCCTAGGGCAGTACGTCTGTCCCACTCCGCTTCCACTTTGTCTAGCGTGCCGTTGATGGCGTGTTCGACGATGACGGCGAAGTCGCTCTTCAAACGCAGCATGATGGGTTGTGTCTCGGGGTCACCCATGCGGCAGTTGAATTCCAATACTTTGAGGCTGCCATCTGGCGAGATCATCAGGCCGGCGTACAAGAAGCCGGTGTAGGTGATGCCTTCACTTTCCATGCCGCGCATGACGGGCTGGATGACTTCGCGCAACACGCGCGCATGGATCTCTGGTGTGACGACAGGCGCGGGCGAATATGCACCCATGCCACCCGTGTTGGGACCGTTGTCGCCATCGAGCAAGCGCTTGTGGTCTTGGCTGGTCGCCATCGCCAACACGTTCTTGCCGTCCGCCATCACGATGAAGCTGGCTTCTTCGCCTGCGAGGAATTCTTCGATGACCACGCGTGCACCGGCATCGCCCAACTTATTGTCGGACAGCATCATGTCGATGGCATCGAACGCTTCCTGCTTGCTCATCGCCACGACCACGCCTTTACCGGCAGCCAAACCATCTGCTTTGACGACGATAGGTGCGCCACGCCTTGAAACATAATCCTCGACGTAGGCCTTGGCGGGAGCGATCTCGCTGAACGTTTCGAAGAATGCAGTGGGGATGTTGTGGCGGGTCATGAAGCGCTTGGCGAAATCCTTGGAGGATTCCAACTGTGCCGCCGCTTTGGTGGGGCCGAATATCTTCAACCCTGCCGCGCGGAACGCATCCACCACCCCTGCCGCCAGTGGCGCTTCGGGGCCGACGACGGTAAGTTCGATGTTCTCGCGTTGTGCGAAGGCGATGAGGTCTGGGATGGCGGTGATGGCGACGTTCTCCACGCCGTCTTCCAACGCCGTGCCCGCATTACCGGGTGCAACGTACACCTTCTGCACTTTCACACCCTGCGCCAGACGCCAAGCCAATGCGTGCTCGCGACCGCCGTTACCGATGACTAGAATTTTCATATTGTTATTTCTATCTGCAAATTTCGAAAGGTGTAGTTGTTTACGACTTACAAAGGAACTGAATCGTCGTAGAGCGTTTCAGGTGCAATATCGATCTCCCCCGGCCAAATCACGGTTCCATAGGCCACCGTAGCGCGATGGAACAATTGCTCTGA
>JBAYTV010000079.1:0-7041 GCA_041675405.1 Sideroxydans sp.
GGTGAGCTGCTCCTCGAAGTCGTTTATCTCGCTGTAGGCGCGCATCCAGTCCGCTTCGGAGCAGAACTTCTCCACACGCTCGACCAACACTCGTCCATACCAGGATCGGTCAAAGATGGTGAAACGTCCGATGCGCGGCACATTGCGCCAGAAGCGCCAAAGGTAAGGTTGAGCGCGTTCTTCCTCGGTGGGTGCGGCAACGGGGGTGATTCGATAGTGCCGCGCATCCAAGGCACCCGTGATGCGGCGGATGGCGCCGCCTTTGCCGCCCGCATCCGAACCTTCGAACACGGCGATGACCGACAGCTTCTTGAACTTGGGATCACGTGTGAGCAAGGCGAGCTTGCCCTGATATTTCTCCAACTCGGTATCGAACTTCTTTTTGGCGATGACCTGCGTCATATCCAATTTGTCGAGTACGTCGAGACCGTCGATAGCAGCTTGTAGCGGCGGTGCTTTAGCGACGGTAGCTTTAGTTTGCACAGCCAGATGTTTGCGCAGCGACTCCAGAATGAACTTGCCCACAGTCAGGCCGCGGTAACGTGCATCCGCGCCTTCAACGACGATCCACGGCGCTTCTGCGGTGCTGGTCTCGCGCAATGTGTGCTCGGACACTTTGCGGAACTTGTCGTAAATGTCAAACCTCTCCCAATCGAGTTTAGTCACACGCCAGCGTGTCTTGGGGTCTTTCTCCAAAGCCTTGAGGCGCTTCTTCTGCGCGTCTTTAGACAGGTGGAACCAGAACTTCAGCACCACCGCACCTTCGTCGGTGAGCATCTTCTCCATGCGGTTTATCTGTTCGATATTTTGCGCGAGGGTGGCGGCACTACTCTTCTTGAGGACGCGCTGCACGATAGGCGCGGTGTACCACGAGCCGAAGAACACGCCGATCTTGCCCTTGGGCGGCAAAGCGCGCCAGAAGCGCCACATGGGCGGGCGCTCACGCTCCTCGTCCGACATCTCTCCTGTGGCGTGCACTTGGATATGGCGCGGGTCCATCCATTCGTTGAGCAGATTCACTGTCTCGCCCTTGCCCGCACCGTCCACACCCCCGATGAGGATGATGACGGGGAATTTGGCTTTCTGCGCCAAGTCGAATTGCGCGTTCAACAGCGCTTCACGTAACTTGGGTTCTTCTTTGTCGTAGGTGGCTTTGTCTATCTTGTGTCCGAGTTCGGCTGATTCAAACATGATGCTCTCCCTTTCGATTACAAACTGTCCGGTGCGATGGTCAGACGCAGATTGGTCTGATAATCGCCGTCGCTGGTATGACGGCTGAGCCACCACACCGATCCTTTCTTCACACTGAAACCTGTTTTGGAGTTCGCCAACAACAGGGCGGCGATCTGCCCCAATGAGGGTTGGTGACCAACGATGAGTACGGTGGTATCGAGGTCGGGCCAGCCGATGGTATCCAAGATACCTTGCGCATCCGCGCCGGGAGCGAGTGCTGCTTCGGTGTAGAAATGTTTGGTGAGTGCATGCGCGGTCTGTTGCGTGCGCTTGGCCGGACTGACTAGGATGCGGGTATCTTCGGGGATTCTGGCGCGTAGGAACGTCGCCATCTTTTCTGCTTGCTTCTGGCCTTTGCCGGTCAGTTCGCGCGCCATATCGGGAGAACCGTCATGCGCTTCAGCATGTCGCCACAGTATCAATTCCATGATCAACACCTCGCGAATATTACTAATGAGATTGCAGGATATACCGTATATACTGTTTTTGCCACAATCAAGATAAGGATAGAGATCATGGTCACTCGCACTGCTCGTACTCCTGCCGCCAAGGCGGCTCCTGCTCGCAAACCTGCTGCCAAGACTGCCACCCTCGGTACTGTCTCAAAACCCGAGAAGAAGCATAAGAAGGAAAAGAAGTCTGGCGACAAAGTAAAAGTCGTGCGCGATAGCTTCACCATGCCGCAAAGCGATTACGCATTAATTGCAGCGCTGAAAGAAAAGGCGAATGGTTTACATCTCAAGAAGAGCGAATTGCTACGCGCAGGTTTGCATTTACTCTCTAAATTGACTGCTGCTCAATTGAAGAAATCGGTGGCCGATCTGGAGAAGATCAAGACCGGACGCCCCAAGAAGGTTTAGTCTTCTTCATGCAGTAAAGGCTGGCCTAATGACTGCATCAGGTCAGTCTGCGCGCTGACTTGTGCGCCCCGTGCACTTGTCTTGCGATGCCAAAATCCGTTGCAATCCATCTCCCATGCCTGAACATTGTCCTTTAGATATATCTTCAGGCCTTCATCTAGAACACGCTTCTTTAGTTTGCTATCCAGCAATGGGAAACAAGCCTCAATACGGCGGAAGAAGTTGCGATCCATCCAGTCTGCACTGGCCAGATATACGTCATGCTTCATTTCGTTGCGGAAGTAGAAGATGCGGGAATGCTCAAGGAAACGACCGATGATGGAACGCACGCTGATGTTCTCGGACAAACCTTTTACACCGGGTCGCAAAGCACACACGCCACGCACGATGAGGTCGATCTTCACACCCGCTTGGGAAGCCTCGTACAACGCCATGATGATCTCTGGTTCGAGTAGCGCATTCATCTTGGCGATGATATGTGCTTGCTTACCTGCTTTGGAGATGTTGGTCTCGTTGCGGATTGCCTCTAACACCTTGCTGTGTAAAGTGAACGGTGATTGCCACAGGTGGTTAAGTTTGGCGGCTTTGCCCAAACCCGTTAGCTGCATGAATATCTGATTCACGTCTGAACACACTGCTTCCTCGCAGGTGAACAAACCAAAGTCGGTATAGAGCTTTGCGGTGCGTGGATGGTAGTTGCCGGTACCCAGATGCACGTAACGCCGCAATTTATTCTCTTCACGCCGCACCACCATGAGCATCTTGGCATGCGTCTTGTGGCCGACCACACCGTACACCACATGGGCACCGACAGCTTCCAAGCGACCCGCCCAGTTGATATTGGCTTCTTCGTCGAAGCGCGCCAGCAATTCCACCACCACGGTGACTTCCTTGCCGCGCTGTGCCGCTGCAATGAGCGCTTCCATCAGCTCCGAATCTTCTCCCGTGCGATACACGGTCTGCTTGATGGCGACCACATCTGGATCGTTGGCGGCCTGCTGAATAAAATCAAGAACCGGCTTGAACGACTGGAATGGGTGATGTACCAACAAGTCGCCTTTGCGGATGGCCTTGAACATATCCGCACCCTTCTTCTGAATGAGCGCGGGCACGCCAGGCACGAAGGGTTGGAATTTCAAGTCGGGACGTAGCACCTGATTGGGAATACGCATCAAACGCACCAGATTCACGGGACCATGGACACGGAACAGGTCTTCGGGTCTCAGCTCGAACTGGCGCAACAAAAAATTCGCCAACTCAGGCGTGCAGTTGTCCGCCACTTCCAACCGCACTGCATCGCCAAAGTGACGCTGCGGCAATTCACCTTGCAAGCTGACGCGCAGGTTCTTCACTTCTTCTTCATCGACGAACAGATCACTGTTGCGCGTCACGCGGAACTGGTAACAGCCCAACACTTCCATGCCGGCGAACAATTCACCGACGTGGGCATGGATGATGGAGGAGAGGAACACGAAACCATGCGGACAGTCCGCTATCTCAGGCGGCATCGCGATGGCACGTGGCAACACACGCGGCGCCTGCACGATGGCTTTGGCGGAGTTGCGCCCAAACGCATCTTTTCCTTGCAATTCGACGGCGAAATTCAAGCTCTTGTTCACCACACGCGGAAACGGGTGCGAAGGATCGAGCCCGATGGGCGTCAACACGGGCATGACTTCGCGCAGGAAGAATTCCTTCACCCAAGCCTGTTGCGCTTCGTTCCAATGTGTACGGCGGATGAATTTGATGCCTTGCGCTGCGAGCGCGGGGACAAGCTCTTTATTGAACAACTCGTATTGCCGGGCGATGAGTTGATGCGTGGGCGCGAACAGGCGCTTGAGGATCTGCGATGCTTCAAGTCCGTCGGGGCCCACCGCGATCCCCCCTAGTTTGATCTGCTCTTTCAGACCCGCAACACGGATCTCGAAGAACTCGTCCAGATTGCTACTGACGATACAGAGGTAGGTGAGACGCTCGAGCAAAGGCACACTCGGATCTTCCGCTTGTGCCAATACTCGGCGATTGAACTCCAACAGGCCGAGTTCACGATTAAGGAAATTCTGCGCTGGATAGACTTTTGCCAAGCGAAACGAGCCGATTATGCCTTCGGAGGAACATATCCGGCCGGCATTTGTGTCCCCGCGCCGAAAAAGTAGCTCTCCATTTGTTGCGCCAGATACTGGCGTGCTTTCAGATCGGCCAGATTGAGGCGATTCTCGTTCACCAGCATCGTCTGAAATTTTATCCAACCTTGCCATGCTTCTTTCGATACGTTGTCGTAGATACGTTGACCTAGCGCGCCGGGATACATCAGCCTATCCAGACCTTCTGCTTCACGACCCAATTTCACACACTGCACCATTCTTGCCATTTGATTCTCCAGTTGTAGATTAACGGCGGATTGTTACACGCCGATGAATTGTTACGTTCCTACTTCAGATTTTTTACAAACACCTTGGACCGACGCTGATAGTTATACAGCGCTTTCTTTTCTTTAGGCAGCTGGTCTACTTCCGCCTCCCTGAATTCGCGCTCAACGAACCAATGCGCGGTACGCGTTGTCAGCACGAATAACTTCTTCATTTTCTGCGATTTCGCCAGACTGCTCATGTGGTTGAGGATGGCTTCGCCGTAACCCCGGTCACGACACTGCGCATCCACTGCCAGACAAGCCAACTCGGCAGAAGCTTCGTTCGGGAAAGGATACAAGGCGGCACAGCCGACGATACGATGGTCATGCTCCAACACTTCGAAACGGGCGATCTCGCGTTCCAACAACTCGCGCGAACGCCGCACTAAGATGCCGTCCTCTTCCAATGGGCGTAGCAGTTGGATGATGCCGCCCACGTCTTCGATGGTCGCCGCGCGCAAGGTGTTGAGTGTACTTTCGACCACCATGGTGCCGATACCATCGTCACTGAACAGCTCTTGCAGCAGTGCACCATCGGTATGACGGCTGATGAGGTGGGTACGCGCCACGCCTGCCTCACAAGCACGGACTGCACACGGCAGGAACATGGCGATGTCATCTGGTAGTTTGCTCTTCTTGCTCAAGATGTCCTGCGCCTGCACGATGGTGAGCTCCTTGGCGAGCTTGCCCTTCTTGTCTTGTACGCCGTCGGTATCCATCAAGAATACCAGCTTGTCGGCATCCAATGCGATAGCAGTCGCGGTCGCGACATCTTCCAAGGTGAGGTTGAACACCTCGCCCGTGGGCGAATAACCGAGTGGCGACAGCAGCACTACTTCACCGAACTCCATACGGTCGCGCAATGCCGCGACATCCACCTTGCGCACCGTACCGGTATGCTGCAGATCGACCCCGTTGATGACACCGATAGGTTGCGCCGTGATGAAGTTGCCACCCGCCACACGAATGTCCGCATTCGCCATGGGCGAGTTCGCCAAACCCATGGAGAGCAGTGCTTCGATCTCGACACGCGTACGGCCGACTGCTTCCTTCACGCATTGCATGGTCTCGGCATCCGTCAGGCGGATGCCTTGATGGTAGGTACCCGCAAGGTCGTTCTTGGACAGATGTTGCTCGATCTGCGGACGTGCGCCGTGAACCAGCACTAGGCGGATACCTAGGGCGGCAAGCAGATTGAAGTCGTGAGTCAGCTCGACAAACTTGCCGTCCGCGACCACCTCGCCACCGAACGCGATGACAAATGTCTTGCCGCGAAAGGCATTGATATAGGGAGCGACGGAGCGGAACCAAGCGACGAAATCTACTGGAGCAGTTACAACAGGCATGTCATTCCTTTCAGGTAGAGGCGCTATGTTACCGTCTATTCCACATCTAGCAACTTGCCTGCGATGGCCCAATTCTCATCGGGGAACTCATCGAAGGCAATATAGGTGTAGCGACCGTGACACGGTGGGGCGCAGCCCGCTGGTGCGGGAGCGGTCGCATACACCGTCACTTCTCGTCCAATAGCTTGCCTGCAATCGCCCAGTTCTCGTCCGGAAGTTCGTCGAAGGCAATGTAGGTGTATGACTTTGACTTGTGGGCGATACGCTCCAAGGTGTCAGTGATCTCCTCGGCGATCTTGGCTTTCTGTTCGCGGCTCAATGTTCCTGCGATACGGATGTTCACATACTGCATAGTCACTCCTCCCTCCTGCTCTGATGAAACTACTAGCCATTCGACTAAGCCCGCCAGCGGGCAAGTTGCTGGTTATCTCCCACGGGGAGAGAGTGAATCAGCATCGCTACGCGATGATGTTCAACAAAAATCGCCCCACAATGTCTGTAAGGCGGCTATACCGGTGATGGCCGCTGTCTCGGTGCGTAGTACGCGTGGGCCAAGGCGGATAGGAATGAAGCCCGCGTGTTGCGCTTTCAGCGCTTCATCCGAGGTGAAGCCACCTTCCGGGCCGATCAACAACACGACGTCTTTCTCTATTCCCGACTGTTCATGTAAGCCCGTAGCACCTTCAGGCAGCAGGATGAATTTCTTATGGGCGTTGCCACGTTGCGTCTCCAGCCACGCATCCAGCTCCATCGGCACATGCGTGATGGGCAATGTGTTGCGGCCACTCTGCTCACACGCGGCGACTGCCACTCCTTGCCAGTGCGCACCGCGCTTCTCGGCACGCGACTCGGAGAGTTTCGCCACACTACGCTGGGTCTGTACGGGATGGATACTCGTGGCACCCAGCTCGGTCGCCTTCTGGATGACCCAATCCATCTTCTCGCTGCTACACATAGCCTGCGCCAGATGGATGCGCAGGTTCGACGAGCTGGTATCAAGCACGGTTTGCAGGTTGCCCAACAACACATGTTTTCCGTTGATGGCGTGGATGGTGGCATCCAGCGCATTGCCCAAACCGTCGAATATCTGCACCGCGCCACCGACCCGCAGTCGTAATACACGACTGGCGTGATGAGCCGCATCCGGCGGCAGCTCGGCATTGGTACTCAGCGGTAGCGGAGGGGGACAGTA